>CAIKWV010000543.1 GCA_903831165.1 uncultured cyanobacterium | reverse complement strand
CTTTAGTAAGAGATCATGACATCAAGATGGTGGCAGGGAGGAGGTATTTGGTGAAAAAGTTGAGGGAATGTGCATATTAGTAGAAGCGCGAGGTAGAGAGGCTTAGCTTTGTGGAGTCCGTTGAAAGTTGATGGCTCAGCATTTGGGGCACATGTCACTCCAAGAGAGTTCCCCGCAGGCGTTTGGATTTAATTTGGGGGATCGTGCATCGATTCGTCAATTCGCGAACTGAGATTGGCACCAGGAGATTGTTGGTTAACCAGGCTCTATTGGGGTTTAACTTGGAAGACTGTCTATTCCTTGGGAGCCTTTTTGTAGTTCGCTCGCCACCTGCTCCAGCACGTTATTCCAGTTGCCTCGTTCTTTCTGGCGGAACAAGCGCATGGAAGGATACCAAAAACTGCTATTACCATTCATACCCCAACGCCAGTCCGGCACTTTGTGAAGCAGCAGCCATGTGCATTTGCCCATTCCTGCAGCAAGGTGAGCAACGCAACTGTCAGAGGTAATAATCAGATCACAGTTGGCGATGATGGCGGCAGTTTCTGAAAAGTTGAAGGCCTTGCTGATCTGCTCTTGGCAGCTCGCAAAACGATCTCGAAAAGAGCACGCATCAAGTTGTTCGCTGCCAAAGCCATGCTGAAGCGAGACCAGCGTCGCTTTGGTGCGGGCTGCGATCGGAGAAAAGGCCTCGAGCGGTAACGATCGCCCCCTGAGATTAGTTTGCTCCACATCAGGATTTCCCTGCCAATGGATGCCTATGATTGGACGGCATTCCTGTGCCATTGTCCGTTTCCATTGATCCGCCATAGCGACTGAAGTGGCGATATATGGTGTCGTGATGATCGGGTTCTCTGGGCCGACGCCGAGATAGCGTGGCAACGAAAGTAGCGGCAGCCAATGTCCGTCTCGCACTTGAATTGCCTGGCTTGGCTTCAGTGGGGTAGGATCAATGCCCGATTCCTGGATTAATGTTGTGAGCTGTGGGTGAGGGCAGAGTGAGACTGCTATGCCTTGCTTGCGGAGAGGGATGACATAGCGCATGAACTGCAGAGTGTCGCCGATTCCTTGCTCTGCAATGAGTAGTAGTTTGTCCCCTTTTTTTAGCGCAGTGCCGTTCCATTGAGTGATCTTGAGTTTGGCGCGGAACGCGGCCTGCGCAGATTCTCCAGGGTCTCCTCGATATTCATATTCCTGCCATCCGGCTGCATAGTCGCCAGCAAGGAGTAGGGTTGATGAGAGATTGTTATGAGCGTCAGCGTAGTTCGGCTTGAGCTGCAGGGCCCGCTCATACGAGGCAATGGCGGCTGTCAGCTGCCCTTGTTCATGGAGAGAAATGCCGAGATTGTAGTGCGCTTCGGGTTTGCCGGGATCAAGCTGTATTGCCTGGTGAAAGGCGGAAGTGGCGGCATTAAGATCACTGTTCTCATGGTGGACAAGGCCAAGATTGATATGCGCTTGGGCAAATGATGGGTTAAGCCGTATCGCTGATGTGTAGGCATCAATGGCAGCGTCGTACTTTCCCTGTTCCTTCAAGGCATTTCCTAGATCCTTGTGCGCCTCGGGATTGTCTGGTTGGAGCTCGAGAATCTTTTCGAGTAGTATGACAGCTTCGTCGTGCCTTCCTGTCTTCCTGTAGATGCGGGCTAGTTTGCTATGGGCAGCGTAATTTGATGCATCTATGGTGACAAGGCGAATGCAGATCATTTCAGCTTCGTGAAGCTTGTCCTGCTGCAACAGAGCTTCAACCGTTTCCTCATCGTACATTGAAGATACCGAATCTAGTCTTGTGGAGGCGACCTGAACCGAAGGCTTTCGTGATATGAGTGTGATTAAATTTTCGGTCTTTGCACCAATTCGAAGTGTCGAAATCTTCTGCCAACATCACAAGCAATTCCTTGGGCTGAGCTCCTGGCATCGTCCGAAAGGGGTCAGTTAACAATGGCCTTGTTAGCACGCCTCTCCTGCTCTGTCAGCCACTCTCAGCACTTTCTTGCGCGACTTTCCCAATGGCCACCAGTCAAGACATTGCTAGGCCTTTTCCTGGCCCTCCAACGTTAGCCTCGGCTCAATAATGCCTGAGGTGGATGCTGTTCCAGAATTGATTTGAGGCTACCTTCTTAAGCGACTTGATAGATCCAAGTCCGTCTACAGAGTTCTTTTCAGTTGCTTGCCCCTGTGCCTGGCCTCTCCAGCAAGGGGTGAGCGATGGAGGCCTCCATGCGCTGGTATAGGTTCATGCTTCCATGCGATTCAGGTAGCCTCCCGGCTGACGCTGAAGTTCGTCATAAGTGCCCAATTCGCTGATCGTACCCCCAGAGATCACAGCGATCTGATCGGCTGAAGCGATCGTTGAAAGTCGATGGGCAATGGCCACGCGGGTGATGGCTAGTGATTCGAGGGTGCGGGTCACCGCCGCCTGCGTGGGGGCATCGAGAGCGCTGGTGGCTTCATCCAATAACAGAACTTTGGGCTGGCCGATCAAGGCACGGGCCAGCGACAGCCGCTGGCGCTGGCCTCCGGAAATGCCCATGGCACCTTCACTGACCACGGTTTCCAGCCTCATCGGCATCCGTTCCACATCGTCCAGCATCGAGGCCTGCTCCAGGGCTGACCAGACCTCATCACGGCTGAGGGAACGGCCGGCGCGCACCACGTCGTAGATCGATCCGGTGGGCAGAGGTGCGTTCTGAAGCACCACCCCCAGCTGGCGGCGATAGTGGCGAACAGCCAGCTTGCGCAGATCAACGCCGTCAATGTTGATGACACCGGCTTCAGGTTCCATCAACCGCAGCAGACAACGCAGCAGTGTCGTTTTCCCACAACCGGAAGCACCTGTGATCGCCGTATAGGAGCCCTGGGGAATCTTCAGATTGATCTGGTGCAACAGGGGGGCTGGGGCATCTGGGTAGCGCACCTGAAGGTTGTTCAGTTCGATCTGACCCACCAGCTCGTGCATCTGGGCGCCACCCGCCTGGCCGGCTTCGGGGGTTGCATACATCACCACGCTGCTCCGATTCCACAGCACGATCAGTTTCGCCACCGTATTCGCCACCTGAACCGCCATCGCCGAAAGCTGACTGTTAAAAGAGACATAGGCCGCCTGAAAGGTGACAAAAGCCGCTACCAATTGGTTGGCGCCCAGCGAACCAAGACCGCCCTGCGTGCCATCCTGCGTCTGTGCCTGATTGAGCAGCCCCACCAGGGTGATGAACACCACAACCTGACCGAGGGGTGTGAGTACCCGGGCCAGCATCTCGAGCGCATTGTTGGCGGCCTCGCCGCGACGCATCAGCACTCCCAGGCGCACCACTTCTTTGATCCACTGCTCAAACACGAAGGGCTCACTGCCGCTGACGCGGATCTGGGGCATGCCCACCACGGATTGCAGACCCATGTCATTGAGGCGGGCCTGGCCCTCCTGCAAGGGTTGTTCAAGCTTGGCGGCCTGCAGCACCAGCAGCACCATCACAACGGCACTGAGCAGCGTGAAAACCCCTGCAACCACTGCCAGCTGAGCCTGGTACACGAACATCAGGCCCAGATTCGAGAGCGAAAACACCAGGCTCAGTCCGGTGGAGAGCAGGCCGGTGCTCACCAGCTGCCGCATCTCACTGATCGAGCCCACCCGGGTCACCAGATCGGCCGTGCCCAGTTTCTGGAAGAAATCCAGGGGCAGTCGCAGCAGATGGCTCCAGACGGCTGCCTCCAGGCGCAGGTTGACAAGCGATTCCATCCGCACCGTGGCCAGGCTGCTGAATCCCTGGGACATCACGGTGCAGAGGGCGATCAACAGCACCACCAGCGAAGTTTCCACCACCAGCTGCAGTTCTCCGAGCGGCAACACCGTGCTCACCAGGAATGAGGTGAGGATGGGAATGCTGAGGTTGAAGATCGCCACGACCACAGCACTGAACAACACCGTGAGCAGTGCCGAGATGTTGCTGCCCAGGGCGAAGCTCAACAGGTTTTGGAGGGACCCCAGGGGGGCCGGCAGGGAGGCATAGAGCTCGTAGGCATAGGGCTTCAGCTTCAGGTCAGCCTGGAGTGGCAGCTGCTGGCTGCTTTTGGAGTCAAAGACAACGGTCTTTCCGGCCAGGCGATGCACCGCCATGGGCCGGCCATCGTCTGCAGCGAAGGCGATCAGCATCGCCCGGGTGGAACGGATCAGATCGGCGGGTGTCTTGACCTCCCGGTGCGGGATGCTGTTGTTCTCCAGCAGGTCGCTGAAGCTGCCTTCAGAGGGCACGATCTCGCGCTCATCCCCCAGCACGGCCATGGCATAGCTGAGAGCCCTGCAGCTTGGATCATTGGCATTGCTGCCCATGGGGAGATGGTCGACCCCCTGCTGCTGCACAGCGGCCATGCCCCGAAGCAGAGCGTCCTGGCGGCTCTGGGAGAGGGTCATCGGTTGCTCCCTCCAGCAACGCTCACGAGCTCGGCCTCCAGTAGCCGGTGGTACGGGCCATCAAGCTCTGCCAGGTCTCCCGGAGGGCCCTGCTCCACCAATTGACCCTGATCGAACACCAGAACCCAGTCGCTGATCTGCGCCCCATACATCCGGTGAGCCACGGTCACCAGGGTGCGCGGCGTGCGTTTGGCAGCCGTGAGAATCTGCCGCTCGCGCCGATCATCGAGGGCGCTGGTGGCCTCATCCATCAACAGCAGGCTTGGGTGGCGCAGCAGAGCCCGGGCAATCTCAACCCGCTGGCGTTGGCCGCCGCTGAGGTTGCCGCCCCCCTCGCCGAGATGCAGACCAAGGGCACCGGCACCGCCAAGATCATCGAGGAGACCGGCCTCCTCAAGCGCTGCCAACGCATCGCCGGAGCCAAAGCGCGGATCCCAGAGGGTGAGGTTTTGCTCGAGGCTTGCAGGAAACAGAAAGACATCCTGCGAAACCAGGGCGATCGAGGCCCGCAGGGTGGGATCGTCCCAGTCGAGCCAGTCGCGGCCGTCGTAGAGAATTCGCCCCTGGCTGGGGCTATAGAGGCCGGCCAAGAGCCGCAGCAGCGTCGATTTGCCCGATCCGCTGCCGCCAACGATCGCCAGATGCTGGCCTGCCTTCAGGGTCAGATTCAAGCCGGAAAACATCATCGGAGTCGTTGAACTGAACCGAAAGCCCAAATCACGCATCTCCAGGTCGCCTGCGAGCTGCCGCTGGGGTTGATCGGGCGTCGAGGACACCTGAAAACTGCGCACCATCGGGTCGGTATCGCTATCGATCACATCATTGATCCGACCCATCTCGCCGTCGAGTTGCTGCAGCTGGCTGCTGAGGAGATTGAGTTGCTGTAGCGGCGCCTGGATCATGTCCATCAGAAACTGAAAGGCCATCAATTCACCCAGGGTGAGTTGACCCCAGATGATCAGCACTCCGCCGAGCAGGATCACACAGCAACGAAGTAGAAAGCCGGAGGTGGTGCCGATTAGGCCCACCAGGGCGGTGGCCAGCGATTGCTTCTGGAGCTCCGCCAGGGAATCATTGAAGCTGGCCGACCACTGCTTGAAAGATTCATTTTCCAGCCCGCTGGCCTTAATGCTTTCGATACACTGGATCACGTACATGCCGATACCTTGAGCCTTGCCCTGCAACATCGCAAGCTTCTGGTTGTCGTCTTTGCGAACGTCCCGAATCCTGAGGGTGAGGAGGGAATTCCCCCCAGCGATCAACACCGTGAGCAGCGACAGCCAGGGAGAGATCAGCAGGCCCACCAGCAGGGCCAGCAGGCCCGAGCCAAGCGACAGCAGAAAATCAATGACGCCGTTGATGCTGAGTTGCACAAATGAGAAAGGCAGCAGCAAGCGGGTCGCCACCTCACCACGCATGCGTTGCACAAAATAGCGATACGGCAGACTGAAGAGGGAGATGTAGAGCAGGCTGCTGATCCGCTTAAGCAGAAGGTTAGAAAGGTTTCGCAGCAGAAACTTCTGCAAATTGATCAGCGCGATCAGCACAACTACGGCGATTCCGGTGATCCAGATCACGGGGATCGCAATATTTTCTCGACCTTCTTGCAGAAAGCCATCGATGAACTGGCTTGTCGCCCCGGCGATGAACAAATCCGGCAGGGCCACGGTGATCGCCACCATGGCGAGCCAAGGCACGATGCTGAGATAGGGACGCAAGAGGGCCGGCATCCAGCGGTAGAGGCTGGGTTCACGGCCACCGGAGCTAAAGGCAGGGCCCGGGCTTAACCGGAGCACCACCCCTGTGAAACTGGTCTGAAAGTCCTCCCAGGAGACGCGGCAGCGCCCCTGGGCCGGATCACTGAGAAAGGCCTGGCCCTTCTCAAAGCCTTCAAGGACAAGAAAGTGATTGAAATTCCAGAAGAGAATGCAAGGGAAATCACCAGATTCGAGCAGCTTATCGGCACTGCTGCGAAAGGCCTTCACCTCAAGCCCATAGCTCTGGGCAGCCCGCTTCAGCTGCACGGCGGTAACGCCATCACGGCTGATGCCACAACGATCGCGGATCTCCGAGAGGGGCAATATCTTGCCCAAGTAACCCATTACAATCTTGAGGCTGGCCGCACCACACTCCACCGACTCGTACTGGAGCACAGTGGGGGTCACGACCCGAGACTTCCGCTTCATTTGCTATCGACCACCAGGCCCAGGGCGCCCTTGATGGCGGGCATCACAAATTCGAAGGGTCGACGGTAGGTGGTGGTGATCTGCACATCGGCCAGGGTGGCCAGGCGTACGGGGTGGGGCGGCAGACGGCCTGAACTCCAGCGGTAGCAGTCGTAGCTGCTGGCCCGTAGGCACTGATCAGGCCCGGTTTGCTCCAGTTCAACCCTGACCAGATAGGGGGAGGGGATGAGACCCTGGATCGGACCCACCAGGGCGCGACTACCAACCGCGCCCTGAAGCCCATCGCCCTGCAGCGGTAGCTTGTTGACCTCAATCACGCGACCGGGAATCCCGCCGTATTGGGCCCTGGAGATCCCTTTTGGCGTCAGCAGAACCCGCATGCCCTCGCTCACCTGCTGGG
>CAIKWV010000542.1 GCA_903831165.1 uncultured cyanobacterium | reverse complement strand
GCCGCAGGCTTCTGCGTGAGCAACCAGCCCACCTCCTCGCCGCGGTGCATTCGGAAGGCATCGAGGCGCTGGCGGGACAGTTGCAGCAGCTGCTCGCGCTCGCTGTCGCTCAGCTCTACTGCTGCGCAGAAGCCTTCGGCTACGCCGCCCACCAGGCCATAGGCGCCCTGGTCGTAGCGGGTGATGCCGTTGAAGGTGAACCTTGCCCACCATCCGCTTGACGCGTTCGGTGGTGTAGTCGATCTGGGTTACGTCCTCCCCCTGGATCCGGCGGGCTACGTCCTGCGCCGGGGCGGGGCTGGCTGTTGCCTGGCCAATCCATGGCCGAGGAGCTCCATGAGCATCAGGGGTTGGTCAACGTGTCTCATGCGCATGCGCGTCGCGATGGTGTTGCGCAGGCGCTCGTCAGTGGGGAAGGGGGTTGGGGGTCATGGGGGGGGTGGCACTGATTGAAAAGAAGCCCATCACGCTGCAATGCCCATTTCCGGTCCCAGCTTCACTCCAGGGAGCGCGCCTACGCTGGATCCATGAGCTGAGGGGGTGATGACATTGGCACCCATGCCTGACCTTCTCCAACGACTCCAAAACAAGGGGTTGGCCCTGGCAATCGCCCTATGAGACAGCCTCAGTGACCAGGACCAGCACAAGCTGCCCAAGGCGCAAGGGCCGAGATGTCGGCCACTTGCAGCACTTGATCCCATGCAGGCTTTGCATCAGCATTGCAAGCGGGGACATGCTCTTCAAGCGGCGCTGAGATAAGTGCCGCGTCATAGCACCAAGCTGTAGGATTATGGTCGTTGGCAGCAGATTGGCTCATGGCTGAGGAACCTCTTGAGAGTGACCTGGCTAGCACTAATACAGCTGTTGAGATTCAGCCATTGGTGGAGTGCAAGGGAATCCGATCCACCGGCGACTTTCCCCGTGATCTAACTGGGCTGAGTACTGAACAGATCGCGCACCACTACCTGGCGATGCGCAACAGCCACGCCTCACTGAGTCGCTCACGGGGGCAGCTGTTGCGCCGCTCGCGCGAGTTCAGTGAAGCCCGAGAGCGCTTTCTCAACACGCTGCGCAGCTATGAGGAACGGCTGCTCTTGATCGGTCAGGAGAAAGCCGAAGCCATGCAACTGGCTCAGGAGATGCACCGGGAGCTTGAGGCATTTGAGAGCAAACAGCAGCAGCTGAACCGGATTCTCAACGATCTGGACGAGGCCAAACAAGAGGCGGGATTCTGGACAATCTTCCAGATCAATCAGTTGATCGAGCGGATGCGTGCTCTGCTGCGTGGAGGCGATAGACGCGATGGGTGACCTCAGTGATCGCTTCGCCGAGCTGATGGCTCGCATGGCGAAAAGCGATGCGGATCTATTCCGCACGATCGGCCAACAAAACGCCACGGTCCGACAGATGGTCGATGACCTGACAGTTGGCGATCAACAGCCCTTGCCGATCAAACAGCTCATGCAACTGAGCGTGCCGGGCTTGTTGCCAGCCGATCAATGTGAGCTCAAGGCATTAAAGGCCAGGTTCGGCAAGCTGGCCGATGCCCAGAACTGGCTGGAAGCACAGATCGGCAAGGCCCCGAAGAAGCCCACCTGGGCCGTGATCGAGCAGACCTGCCGTCAGGCAGCCTGGCCCGTGATGGCTGGTGGCAAGGCTTCGAGCCCCCGAGCCCTGACGGCGGCGGAGATCGACGAGCGACTGGCAGGCCTGGAGCAACGACTGCAGCTGAGGCTGCAAACCCTGGAGAGCCTGCTGCAACTGATCGCTGAGGCTGTTGTGCGGGATCGCTGAAGCTTGCCGTCACAGTGGCTCACTGAGACAGCATTGGCCCTGATCAGCAGCACCCAGGTTCATCGGCTGTTGGCTACCTTGTAACGGCCGTTACGATCCTTTTGCAGGTCCGCCAAAGACGACGTATTTTCGGTAGTTCAGCTGGAGAGTCACGGCTCTCGGCCATTTGACGCAGACCGCGCGAGGGCATTAGACCCCTGCTGGTAACCAGTCAGGCTCGACACGGGGACCGCCGATTCAGCATTGTTTTATACGTATATTCGGGCTTGTTCAATAACAAACATCATCGCACCGTAGGCAAAGGATGAAACGATTCACACGGATCCTAGCAACGGTCGCCTTCACATTCAGCCTATTGTGTCTCAGTCGCACCTCAGCTGAAGGCCAGCAAAAGCCTCCGAACATTGTTGTCATCCTCAGCGACGACATGGGCTACGCGGACATCGGCGTTCAAGGCAGCAAGGATATCCCAACACCGAACATCGACGCCTTGGCCAAAGGCGGAATCCGCTTCACCGATGCCTACGTCAGCGGCCCGTATTGCAGCCCCACCAGAGCAGGACTATTGACGGGTCGTTACCAGCAGCGGTTCGGCCATGAGTTCAACCCCGATTCAGCCACAACCGATAACGAGATTGGCCTGCCAGTTGGTGAAATCACAATGGCAGATCGTTTGCGAGCTGCTGGCTACAAGACGGCGCTGATTGGTAAATGGCATCTCGGACGCGCCGCTCAATTTCATCCCATGGCGCGCGGTTTTGACGAGTTCTTCGGATTTCTGGGAGGCTCACATTCATACTTTGAGCCCGGCGCCACTGGTAAAAACCCACTCCTTGATGGCCGCAAGATCGTGGGGGAGACGACCTATCTGACTGATGCCTTCACGGACCGCGCCGTCGATTTCATCAAACAGCAGAGGTCACAGCCCTTCTTCCTCTACCTGGCCTTCAATGCCGTGCACGCGCCGATGCATGCCACGGATCGGTACTTGGCGCGGTTCCCTCACATCGTCAACAAACAGCGGCGTAGCTACGCCGCCATGCTGTCGGCCATGGACGACGGCGTCGGCAAAATTCTGGCGACTCTGCGAGAGCGGAAGCTCGAAGACAATACGCTGATCATCTTCTTGAACGACAACGGTGGGCCGGTGATGGCAGGGACGACGATCAACGGCTCGAGCAACGCGCCGCTGCGGGGTTCCAAGCGGCAGACCTGGGAGGGCGGCATCCGCGTCGCGTTCATCGTCCGCTGGAAGGGCCATCTTGCGGAAGGCAAGACGGACGCGCGCCCCATCATCCAGCTCGACGTGTTGCCGACGGCGCTGGCGGCCGCTGGCGTGAAACCGCAGCCGGGGTGGAGATTAGACGGCGTCAATCTGCTCCCCTATCTCACCGGCAAGAATTCGGGCCAGCCTCACCAAGGGCTCTACTGGCGTCTGGGTGAAAACATGGCGATTCGCAAGGGCGACTGGAAGCTGGTGAAGACCGACGAACTGCCCCTGCAAGCCGTCAACCCTAGCTTTTACAACGATCTCACTGGCGCAGAACTTTATAATCTGGCAGACGACATAGGGGAAACAAAAAATCTTGCTGCGGCGCATCCCGATAAGGTCAAAGAGTTGACGCTCGACTGGCAACAGTGGAACAAGGAACTGGCGCAACCGCTATGGGCACCCGCTCCACGTGAGTGATTGAACGGACGGCTGAATAGTTGACAGATTCGGCAGTCTTGATGGCGTGCAAAACAATGATCTTGCTGTTTTGTCATCTGCTCTACAAAGCAAAACAACAATGGGATGCAGACAACGATACTTCCATGGCTTCACCCAAGCACGTTGCGTTGGGTGAGGAATTGCGGGCGAGGACAATCAAGCATGAATGCACAGAATGCCGCTTACTACAGGATTCTGATCGGCCCGCACCGGATCCAATGACAGCAGCGGATGGACATTCGAGAATCCGATCGTTCCATGAATCACTAATCCTTGAACAGTCGCGGCTGACCTACCGAGGCCGCAATCTGCTCGGTGGGAGCTGCTTGGTATAACACAGTCATCAGAGCGCACTCGGCGACGAAGGCCTGAACTAAGGGCAGCCTTGACCTAGCTGATGGCCAAACTACGGTAGCCCAAAATTGGAGAGAATCAAGAGTCACAGCTTCGTTGCGGACAAGCTGAATAACGAGGCTGGATTGCCGAGGTTCGGGGAAGACTTACCGGATGATGTCTTTGTAGTGCACGAAGGCACACGGATTATGGCAGGATGCATTGTGCCGTAGATCCAGAAAGATTGGCCATAAAGCCTGTGATCTCTGATGCAAAGAGGATTCACCAACTCCTGCTAGCCAAAACCATCCTGCTCACTGTGGCTCAAGTGGAACCGCTCGGTGAAGTAACGACGCAGGGCTACTCAGCGAGGGTGGGTGTTGTGAAACTCAGTAGTAGCGGCCGGGATACTCTCCCGGATGGTCGATCCGGCTAACCCGCACGCCCTCAGCCGACTGGCCTGAAAAGCGCAGGATGTCACTGCCAGACACCGAGAACCCCAGCTCCTGGGCCAGCCGCGCCACTTCATCCGCCGTGATCGCCGCCTCCACCTGCCGCTTCAGAACGGGATCACGCTGCACACGGCCGAGGAAGTGCCTGAGCTGTTCCAACGTCACCCCAGGCTCCCAAGAAAAGCCCAGCTTACGGCGACTGCGGCGGCGCCCAGCCCAAGAGGGGCAGCCGATCCCATGTCGCAGACTACCGGCTCAGGTCGGCCCAAACAGCAACCGCCTCCCCCGGTAAGCCCGACTGATCCCATGCCATTGCCCCCTGAGAGCGCCAATGGCATCACGATCGTGAGAGGATTTGCACTGGTTGCTTTTGGCGAGTCACACGCAAGCCGATTCGTGGCGGAGGATTCCGTTGTCATCGTTCGGAAGTCTATTTCAGCACTAGCCCCAAAAGCACTTGAAGTACCCATGGCGGTTTTCCATAATCTGAACGGCAGCTATATCAAGAACATAATCACACACGATGATGCTTTCTTGGAAGAGGAAACTGCCTGTGAGAACACTGACCAGGATGCCGCAAACCTCATCAAGCAAGGCGTCGCTGTCCTCAAGGAAAAGCAGGGATGAACGTCAGATCGATCCAATGCAAAGCGACCTGCCTAGCCGTAGCCGCAACAGGGGATGCCGTGTCCCAAACCGTCGCACCTCCAAGCCAGCGATTAGCCGATGGCTCACGACGGGCCATTGCCTAGGGCAAGACATCATTTGAAGCAGCCCACCTAGCCATCCTCACTAAGACGAATCCAGCTACCAAAAGTCCTCTCAGGATCATGGATTTCGACTTGTCGTCAATATCAGCAGTGAGTCGTAGTTATCCGCCGATAGATTCGCACTTGACTCTATCCAAGTTCATACCTGCAAGCCCATAGATTTTCCAATCACAACAATGACGCAGCTAACAGCCCCTGCCACGCCACAGAAGGCGCCCATGCCCGAATCAAGAAAAATCAACAAGGCGCGCTTCACGGCAAATACCCTTATCATGACTCGACGTTAAATACAAACACATGCTCTGGGATCCGGCCATCACCATCACCCCTGATTTCGATCTCGTCTTCTTGGCCGATGTCAGTCTCAGCATCACCCGCATTGACAGCCTGACAGGCGTCCGCTCCTCTTTTGCAATCGCACGTCCAAAGGCCGAGGCCGAGACCCTGCAGCCGCTGCTCACCGATGCCCAGCCCGCTTCGCCCGACTCGCTGACCAGCAGCAAGATCTTTTCCCAGGATTCCGCCACCAATTGGAGGAGCACTGAAGGTCAGGCCATCGGCGACTCACGCGGCACCCAGATCAATGGAGCCGGCACCTACACACCACTGATCTTTGCCAACAATCAAAAATTTCCCAATGCGGAAACGATTGTCGAAGCAGTGGCGATTGGCAATACGATTGAAATCAAGACCAGCCAAGGTTTGCAATACCAGCTGGCCGAACAAGGTACAGGGATTCTGAGTGTTTCAGAAAACACCGATCAATTCGCCATCACCATCAAGCGTCTCGGCCGCAATCAAAACGGTTTTGCCCTCTACCAGGTCGACCCCGAAACCGGGAGCGTGACATTGAACGGACAGACCTTTAGCGTTGTTCAACCTGGCTATGCCAATGCAGCATTTGAATCCGCTGCAGCCAACCAGTTGGTGTTCAACATCGACGCCATGCCTGAATATGATCAAGAAATCACCTTAAGAGACGTCGCCCTAAGCCCTGGCACCGAGTACGGAATTCTGTTTTTCAACGACACCCGATCAACCACCTATTCCTCCTTCGCCGCTGCCAATCCAGGCTACGCCGTACAAGTCCAGAGCTACCTGCCCGATAATGACAGTCAACTGGTTTTTGCCCTAGAAGATCTCAGCATCAGCGATCCGACATGCGACAGAGACTTTAACGATCTAATCGTAACGATCGAAGCTGAGCCCAAGACAAGTTTTGAACAACTCACCGTCTTTGGCGACAGTCTCAGTGATTTCGGCTCCACCGCGGCAGCCATGTACAAACAAGTGCTGCAGAGAGATGCGGTGCCTCCGTGGAGCGGTTCCACGTTCAGCAACGCCCAGTCCAACTGGCAGACCGAACTCCGTAACTGGCTTGAGATCCCCTACGACAGCGTCACCGGAGCCGGCATCAGCAACAGTTTTATCGGCGGCCTGCCCAGCCCGATTCCAGCTGCACCGGAAAATCCCTCTTACGCCATCGGCGGCGCTCTCTCCGGCAAGGACACCCTCTATGAAGTCCTGGCAGGCCTGACCCCTCCCAAGTTTCCCTCAGCCCTGCTCAATGCTTATTCACTGACCGGGCGGGGCGTGCAGTCCCAGATTGAACAGGCACTGACGGTTGACAACACATCGCTCACCAACGAGCTGGTCACGCTATGGAGCGGCGGCAACGATCTGCTGGCCGCTGTCAACCTTGGCATGACACTGGGTGCCACCTTGGAGGATGTGCTGACGAAGACACGGGCAAGCCTGATCACGCTGCTGCGTTCCAGCGAGGCACGTTCTGTGCTGGTTTCCAGCCTGGCTCCCTTGCAGGGTGATGTTGATGGGGTTGCCTATTCCATGCCCATCCTGAATTTCCTGCCCCCCGATTGGCAGGTGGTGATTGAGGCTGGTGCCGCCAAGGTGTTCCGAGGTGCAATGTCGGCAATGATCGAAGAAGTGAAGACAATGTTCCCCTACGCAGCCCTGGTCGATTTCAACAACGAATACGGATTCAACTGGAAGCGATTTGGCAGTGAGCTCGGCAACTTTGCTGATTACGGCATCATAGAAACCACACAATCAGCCCAAGCCAACAAAGCCACTGATGCCAATCAATACCTTTTCTTCGATGATGTCCACCCGACAGAGTCAGCCCATGAGATGATTGCCAAATCGATTGAGCTTACGCTCGAAGCCGACCAATCTTCCTTGGATGCAGCCTTCCTTAACGACACCATTGTTGCCGATGGCGCTATTGCGACGGGCAGTTGGTTGAATGATGCCATCACGGCTGCCAACAGCGGCAGTCAACTCAATGGTCTCGATGGCAATGACTGGCTCAAAGGCCTCAATGGAGCTGATGAGCTCAATGGCGGGGATGGCAATGACCAACTCTGCGGTGGTGGTGGGGTAAACGGCTTCAACGGCGGCTTGGGGGCGGACGTTTTCGAGATCACCAGCGAGAGCCTCAGCGGTGGTCTCCAGACCATCCAAGATTTCAATGCTGCTGAAGGCGATCGCCTGATGCTCTCTGAAGCCTATGCCAAGGCCATCGGTGATTTCTTCTTCGTGCCGACTCAGCAGGATTGGCAAAAGGCCGTCAGTTTCGCGTCCACAGCACAGGGCGGACTGCTCAGCGTC
>CAIKWV010000541.1 GCA_903831165.1 uncultured cyanobacterium | reverse complement strand
CGTATTCCCAACTACATCGATGGGGATCCGGTTTTCTCTTCCCCGGCGGCGGCGGCGGCTGTCACAATCCCCGCATTGCTACCGGGGAACTCCGTGGCCTTCAGCGCCAAGACCGAATACGGGATCGTCTCCCTGGTTGAGCTGGCGGCCATCTATGAGCAGGGCAGCGTGCTGCAGGTGGCGGAGATCGCCCACCGCCAGAGCATCCCCGATCGCTATCTGGAGCAGATGCTCACCAGCCTGCGCCGCGCCCGCATCCTGCGCAGCATCCGCGGCCCCAAGGGCGGCTACCAACTGGCCCGCCCCCCGGCGGAGATCACGATTGCCGATGTGGTCGGCTGCCTGGAGGGCGACCAGGCCGCCCGGGCCGCGGCCTCCCGCGACACGCCCGAGTTCGACGTGCTTTCGGCCCTGCAGGAGCGACTGGATCAGGCCCGCGCCGCCATCCTCTCGGGCACCAGCCTGCAGGATCTGCTGGAGCAACGCGATCAGCGCATCCAGGCCCAGGCGATGTACTTCATCTGAGCGCGGCAGCGGCGGCCGACCCCGGCTGCTGACGCCCCTTTCCGAGGCGGTATCTCAAGCCAGGCGCTGAGCGGCGTGCGGCCGACAGCCTCAATCCGCAGACAGGGAGGGCCTCGGCGACGCGAGCGCTGGCGGCTTGGGAGGCCATGACGCTGCTGACATCAACAGTGCAGACCGGCGTTTTGACAGGGCTGTGGAACGCCGGGAGCCAAGGGATGAAAGCGGACGAAGCGGCGCTGCAGCCTGGCGGAGACCGGTTGGTCAGCGACCCCAGAGAGGTCGGCGCCGGCGCGACGGGACTTCGGCGTGGCAACGCCTGGACAGGACCGGCGCTGCGCTGCCGTCCCGGGACAGCTGCTGGCGCAGACAGGACAACACACCAATCCCGTGGGCTTTGGCGCGGAAATCAAGCCCCCCAGCTCTGCGGACCCGGCCCAAGCCCCAGAACCAGGAACGGGCAGGCAGGACCAGGCACCGATTAAGCACACTTGACCGATGGGGTTTAAGTGCTATGGTTCCAGAACCTTGCGGGGCCTCCCATGCCCAGTTCTCGCCGCAACGCCAGTTCGCGCCTGAGCACCCGTTGTCGCCCCGTCTCTGACTCTCGTCTGCGCAGCAGTTGTCGACGAATGCCGACCGCCAGCGCTGCGCTGGCTTCCCCCCCTCGTCTCCATGACCAACGCCTTTTCACCCCGCCTCAATCCCCATGACCACCTCCCGTCAACCACAGACACTCCGCCTGACCCTGCTGCCCAATGACGTGCTGCCCGAAGGGCTGAACTGGAAGATCCAGGACGGCTACATCCGTTCAGCCGCCTGGGATGAAGAAGGCGAATCGATCACCCTCGGCCTCTGGGGCCCGGGCGACTGGGTGACCAGCTCCTATTCCTCCCTGGCACCGGTGGAAATTCAGTGCCTGTCCACCGTGGTGGTGGAGCAATACCACCCCAGTGAAGACGAGATCCTCACCTTTCTGCGCCACCAGATCCGCAACACCGAAGAGATCTTCCAGATCAATCGCATCCGCAGTGCCGAGCATCGCCTGCTGATGCTGCTGCGCTGGATCGGCACCCGCTTCGGTCAGGTGAGCAGCAAGGGCTACCGGCTGTCACTCAAGGACATGAACCTCACCCACAAATCCCTGGCCGACATCTGCGGGCTGACCCGGGTGACGGTGACCAAGAATCTCAATCGCTACAAAGCGCTGGGGCTGCTGCTACGCGTCAGCGACGCCGATCTTCTGATCCCGATTGAGCCTCTGGTCGCAGGCTTCTGATTGCCCCGCCTCGCCAATTCCCTGGTGATCCAGGGAGACGACCCCTCATCTTTTCCCCAAAAACCATCTGCCTCTTTCCAACCCATGGCCGCCCAATACGTTCGTTCACGCCTGTCTCAGACCCAGCTGCAGCGTTATACGCTTGTCTTCAAGAATGGCGAACTCCTACGCCATCAGGATGCCCTCTACCTTGCCCAATACCAGCAGGATGCTCGCCTGTCCCATGTGCAGGTTGAGGACGCCTACTCCAGCTGAATCGGCCCGATCAGCCAACACTTGAGCCCCTCTGCGGAGGGGCTTTCTCATGGACGGTCAAAACCCAGGTCATCCCTGAGATCGCTTGCGGGCAGGACAGATCTGAACACCCGACGGGCGGGATCAGGAATCCCTCGTTGCTTCCAGGCGCTGCAGATCGGCCAACGTGGTGGCAGCCAGCTCCTGGGACCAGCGCTCGGCGACTTGCTGCAACCAGATTTCAGCCTGGCCGGCCTCCAGCCTGGTTTCCAACTCAAAATCGCCCGATGGACTGGAACCGGCCAGGGAGCGATAGAGCATCAGCAGATTGACCTGATCAAGCTGGCAGGTCAAGCGGTAGCCACCATGCTTACCCTTCTGGCTATCAACCAGGCCAAGCCTGCACAATTCCCTGAGCACAACCGAGAGATAGTGCTGAGACAGGTTGAATTGGCTGGCAATCGTGCTGGCCTGCCTCAGATCCTGGCTGCGCGACAACTCCATCAGACTGATCAATGCGTAGCGAAATGTGGTTGAAAACACGGGATATCCGGCATGGCTATCCGGCATGGCTTTCCAGCATGGCTATCGGATCGCAGACGATCGACACGGCCTGGGCCCAGAAAGCCTAGCACCGCTATCCCGCTCGGTCTACCGGTCTTCATGGATCAGAGTGCAGGATTTGGCAGGCTCAAGCCATGGGATCGCTGCTACAGATCAATGTGATCAGATCAACCGCATCAGATGGCGTAATCCGGCACAAAGGTGCGCACCTGGCGGCTGATCACATGCAGTTCGTCGCCGGGCCGGATGACGCTGTAGTTGATCTGCTCCCTCGGAAACTGCGCCACCAACACCTCGCCGCTGTCGAGCTGAAGTTCCGCCTGCAGATCCCGTCCCATGTGGGTCAGCCGCTTCAGGCGCGCCGGCACACTGCCCGCCCGGGGGCTGGCGTAGACCTCCACATCGTGGGGGCGAATGAACATCTGACCGTCACCACCGGGGCCGCCTGCACTCGGTCCGCTGCCGGCGAGCACACCGGGTTGGGGCAGAGGCAGAGCCCCCTGCGGCAGCACATTGACCGCCCCGACAAAGCTCATCACGAAGGGCGTGGCGGGATGGTCGTAGATCTCGGCCGGCGAGCCGATCTGCTCGATCCGTCCTTCGTTCATGACCACGATGCGATCGGCGACCTCCATGGCCTCCTCCTGGTCGTGGGTGACGATCACCGTGGTGACGTGCATCTCGCTGTGCAGATTGCGCAGCCAGGCCCGCAGCTCCTTGCGCACCTTGGCGTCGAGGGCGCTGAACGGTTCATCGAGCAGCAGCACCCGCGGCTGCACCGCCAGGGCCCGGGCCAGGGCCACCCGCTGACGCTGGCCCCCAGAGAGCTGGGAGGGGTAGCGGCCGCCGTAGCCCTGCAGCTGCACCAGTTCCAGCAGCTCGTCGACCCGGCGGCGGATGGCCTCCTTCTTCCACTTGCGCAACTCCAGGCCGAAGGCCACGTTCTGGCGCACGGTTCTGTGCTTGAACAGGGCGAAGTGCTGAAACACGAAGCCCACCTGCCGGTCCTGCACCGAGCGCTCCGTCGCCTCCTCACCGGTGATCCAGATGCGGCCGCTGTCGGTGTCCTCCAGGCCGGCGATCAGGCGCAGCAGGGTGCTCTTGCCCGAACCCGAGGGCCCCAGCAGCGCCACCAGGGAGCCGGTCTCCACATCGACGCTGACATCGTCGACGGCGCGGAAGTCACCGAAATGCTTGCTGACGTTGGCGACGCGGATACCCATCGGCTCGGATCGTTTGGTGCATTCTGATCAGTGACGCCGATCGCTCGCCGCCCGCAGCCGGGCGTCAGCCCCGCGCTGAACGGAGCCTAACCCCGCCCGATCCCTATAAAAACGGAAGACCGGTGGGGAACCGTTCATTTCGACGGATCGCGATGATACCGTCAGGTTTCCAGCTTGCGCTCTGCCATGGCCGTTGCCCAGCCACGCCCGCCGGCTCGCTTTCGGTTGCGGCTCCCCAGTTGGCCCTGGCGCTTCACCTGGGCCTACCTGGCACTGGTCTTGTTCCTGCCCCTGGCCGGCATCCTGCTCAAGGCCGCCGGAGTCGGCCCCCAGGGCTTCTGGGAGATGGCCACCACCCCAGAGGCCCTCGCCACCTACAAAGTGAGCTTCGGGGTCGCCGCCCTGGCCAGCCTCGTCAACGGAGTGTTCGGCCTCTTGGTGGCCTGGGCCCTGATCCGCAGCCGCTTCCCCGGTCAGCGCCTGCTCGATTCCCTGATCGACCTGCCCTTTGCCCTGCCCACCGCCGTGGCCGGCCTGGCCCTCTCCTTTGTCTATGGCCCGGAGGGCTGGCTGGGCAAACCGCTGATGCAGCTCTTCGGACTCAAGGTCTCCTTCACCGTGGTGGGCGTCGGTGTTGCCATGGTGTTCATCTCCCTGCCCTTCGTGGTCCGCACCGTCGAGCCGGTGCTGCGCTCCCTGGAGAAGGAGCAGGAGGAGGCCTCCTGGTGCCTGGGGGCCAGCCAGATGCAGACCTTCTTCCGCGTCGTGCTGCCCCAGCTGATGCCGGCCATCCTCGGCGGCGTGGCCCAGGGCTACAGCCGGGCCGTGGGCGAATACGGCTCGGTGGTGATGATTTCCAGCAACGTTCCCTTCCGCGATCTGAT
>CAIKWV010000540.1 GCA_903831165.1 uncultured cyanobacterium | reverse complement strand
TCTACGCCCTGCTGTCGGAGCGCAACGACCCGACGATCAACATCTCCACAGTGGAGGATCCGATCGAATACAGCCTCAAGGGGATCACCCAGACCCAGGTGAACCGGGAGAAGGGCTTCGATTTCAGCACCGCCCTGCGGGCCTTCATGCGACAGGATCCGGATGTGCTGCTCGTGGGCGAGACCCGCGACCTGGAAACAGCCCGCACCGCGATTGAGGCCGCCCTGACGGGGCACCTGGTGCTGACCACCCTGCACTGCAACGACGCCGCCAGTGCCTTCGCCCGCCTGGATGAGATGGGGGTGGAGCCGTTTCTGGTGAGTGCCTCGCTGCTGGGGGTGATCTCCCAACGACTGCTGCGACGCCTGTGCAGTGATTGCCGGGTCTCGTATCACCCCGACACCGAAGAACTGGCACGCTTCGGCCTGGTGGCCACCGACGAGAACAGCATCAGCTTCTACAAGGCCACCACCATCCACAACAGTGAGGGACCCGAATGCCCCCATTGCCAGGGCCGGGGCTACGCCGGACGGGTCGGCGTCTATGAAATCCTGCGCATGAATGAATCGCTCTCCTCGGCCGTGGCCAAACGCGCCAACACCGAGGACCTGCGCCGCCTGGCCCTGGAAGGCGGCATGAAGACCCTGCTCGGCTATGGGCTGGACCTGGTGCGCCAGGGCCTGACCACCCTCGACGAAGTCGAACGCATGCTGCTCACCGACACGGGCCTGGAATCCGAGCGGCGAGCCCGGGCCCTGACCACGCTCACCTGCAAGGGATGCGGCGCCGGACTGCAGGACGAATGGCTGGAATGTCCCTATTGCCTACGGGTGCGTCGCTGAAAACGTGGTTGGCGGCCCGAACTTGGCTAATGTGCAAGCGATGAACGATCAGAGCTGACGGGGAACAATCCTGTGGACCTTCAGATTGAAGACCTGATGATCGAACTCGTCAATGGCGGAGGCAGTGATCTGCATCTGGCCTGCGGCCAACCGCCCTATGGACGATTCAACGGTCAGCTGCGGCCGATCATTCAGGACATGAAGCTCAGCGAAGACCAATGCAACCGACTGATCTTTTCGCTGCTCAATAATTCCCAACGCAAAATCCTGGAGCAGAACTGGGACCTCGACTGCTCCTATGGCCTCAAGGACGTGGCCCGCTTCCGGGTCAATGTCTATCGCCAACGCGGCACTTATGCGGCCTGCCTGCGAGCCCTAGGCAACTCAATCCCGCCGATGGAAAAGCTGGGAATGCCGCCGATTGTCGAAGAAATCAGCCGCAAACCCAAAGGATTGGTGTTGGTTACAGGCCCGACAGGTTCAGGTAAGACCACCACCCTGGCCGCCCTGCTCGACCACATCAATCACAGCCGCTCAGAACATATTCTCACCATCGAAGATCCGATCGAATTCACCTATCGCAACGACAAGAGTCTGATTCACCAACGCGAGGTCAGTGAAGACACCCGCAGCTTTGCCAATGCCCTGCGCGCCGCCCTGCGCGAAGACCCCGATGTGATCCTGGTGGGGGAGATGCGCGATCTGGAAACCATTCAGCTGGCGATCACCGCTGCCGAGACCGGCCACCTGGTGTTCGGCACTCTGCACACCAGCTCCGCCGCCCAGACCATCGACCGCATGGTGGATGTGTTCCCCGGCGGCCAGCAGACCCAGATTCGCGTGCAGCTGAGTTCAAGCCTGCTGGCAGTGTTCTCCCAGACCCTCTGCAAGAGCAACCACCCCAGCAGCGGCGCCTTCGGCCGCGTGATGGCCCAGGAAATCCTGATCAACACGCCGGCCATCGCCAACCTGATCCGGGAAGGCAAGACGGCCCAGATCTATTCCCAGATCCAGACCGGCGCCAACCAGGGCATGCAGACCCTGGAGCGCTCCCTGGCGAACCTGATCAAGGCGGGCAAAGTCTCCCGCGGCGAAGCCATGGAAAAAACCACCAAACCGGACGAGCTAGTTCGCCTGCTGGACCAGATTTAAGCCATGACTGCGTTCGTTGTCACCTACACCACCAACTCCGGTCGGAAACGCGAACTGACCATTCAGGCCGACAGTCCGTCCAGCGCCAGGCGAGAGCTGCGGCGGCGCGGCATTCTTGCCAACACCATGGTGCGCAAGGAAGGGGTCACCGCAGCGCCCACCAACGAGGGGTTCGACTTTCGCAACCTGATGGAAGGTGGCATCACCATCCGTGAGAAAGCGCTGTTTGCCAGCAAGCTTTCGGCCCTGGTGGATGCGGGGGTGCCGATCCTGCGCAGTCTCGATCTGATGCGCACCCAGCAGCGCTCCACCCTGTTCCGCAGGGCCCTCACCAGCATGACCCGGGAGGTGAATCAGGGAGAGAGCCTGGGCAACTCCATGCGTCGCTGGCCCCAGGTGTTCGACAACCTGACCATCGCCTTGGTGGAAGCGGGCGAAGCCGGTGGTGTGCTGGATGAAACCCTCAAGCGACTGGCCATCCTGCTGGAGGACAACGCCAAACTGCAGAACCAGATCAAGGGAGCCCTGGGCTATCCGATCACGGTGCTGGTGATTGCGATCGCAGTGTTTCTGGGCATGACCATCTTTCTGATTCCCACCTTCTCGGGGATCTTTGATCAGTTGGGAGCCAAGCTGCCCCTGTTCACCCAGATGATGCTGGATCTGAGCAAGCTGCTGCGCTCTTCCTTCTCCTTCTTTCTGGTTGGGGGCATCGGCGTTGGCATGTTCATGTTCTCTCGCTATTACGCCACCCCGACCGGCAGGCGTTCCGTCGATGCCCTCTCCCTCAAGATTCCCCTGTTTGGCGATCTGATTCAGAAAACGGCCACCGCCCAGTTCTGCCGCACACTCAGCTGCCTGTCCAAGGCCGGCGTGCCGATCCTGATGTCGCTGGAGATCGTGCGCGACATCACCTCAAATTCCACGATTGGCGATGCCATCAGCTCATCGCGCAACGAAGTCAGCGAAGGCGTGCCCCTGAGTACGGCGCTGGATGTGAAAAAAGTATTCCCGGACATGGCGATCAGCATGATGGCCATCGGCGAAGAGACCGGCGAAATGGATGCCATGCTCTCCAAAGTTGCCGATTTCTATGAAGACGAAGTCGCCGCCACCGTCAAGGCGATGACCTCGATGCTGGAACCCGTGATGATCGTGCTGGTGGGCATCATCGTTGGTTCGGTGCTGCTGGCCATGTACTTGCCGATGTTCTCCGTGTTTGAGCACATCCGCTGATCAACCGCCGTTGGCGTTGGGGCCTGCGGCGGCGATCGCCTGCCCCGCCAGCCAGCCGGAACTCCAGCAGTGCTGGAAATTGAAGCCGCCGGTCACCCCGTCCACATCAAGAATCTCGCCGGCCAGATACAACCCCGGCTGACGGCTGCTCTCCATCGTGGCCAGATTCACCTCGCCCAGGGCAACGCCGCCGGCGGTGACGAACTCCTCGCCGAAGGGGCCCCGGCCGGCCACCGCATAGCGACTGGCTCGCAACGCCTCGATCAGGGCCTCCTGGGGGCGGCGGCCGAGATCGGCCCAGCGCAGCTCCCCATCGATGCCCAGGCGATCGAGCAGATGCAGCCACAGCCGGCGGCTGAGTTCCGGCCAGGGCCTGGCATTGGTCAGTTGCTTGCGGGCCTGATCGCGCCGCAGCTCGGCAAACAGCTGCTGCAACTGCGGCTGGCTGCGACCCCCGCTCCAGTCGACCTTGAGCTCCCCCCGGTAGCCGGCCTGCTTGAGATCCCGGGCGGCAAAAGCCGTCAGCCGCAGCACGGTCGGTCCACTCAGGCCCCAGTGGGTGATCAGCAGCGGCCCGCTCTGGCGATGGCGGCGCGGCGGGGTTCCGGCCGTCGTCAACTCCAGCCCGGCCGGATCCATCACCACCCCCGCCAGATCGACCAGGGGATGATCGACCAGGCGCAGGGTGAACAGGGAGGGGACCGGCGGCACCACCGTGTGGCCCAGAGCGGCCGCCAGGCGATGACCACTGGGATGGCTGCCGGTGGCCAGCAACAACTGATCGGTCCGCACCTGGGCACCGGAGCGCAAGCGCAGCTGGAACCCGCCAGCCGGGAGCGCCGACGCCGCCTGCAGGGCCTCGCCGGTCAACAGCAGCACCCCCGCCCGGCTCGCTTCGCGGCGCAGGGTCTCCACCACCGAGGACGAGCGCTGGCTGCTGGGAAACAGGCGGCCGTCGGCTTCCTGCACCAACGTCAGCCCGCGCCGCTCGAACCAGGCCACCGACTCAGCCGTGGCGAAACGGGAGAAAGGGCCCCGCAAAGCCTTGCCACCGCGGGGGTAATGGCCCACCAGGGCCAGGGGATCCCAGCAGGCATGGGTGACATTGCAGCGGCCACCACCGCTGATCAGCACCTTGTGCAGGGGCTCCGGGGTGGCCTCCAGCACCAGCACCGCCCCCGGGACGCCACTGGCCAGACGGGCCTCCGCCGCCGTGATCGCCGCCATGAATCCCGCTGGCCCCCCACCGGCTATCACCAGGGACACTTGGCTGGGCAGCATGGGGGGATGCAGCAGAACTATCGCTTCAGTGTGGCGCCGATGCTGGACTGCACGGATCGGCACTTCCGGGTGCTGATGCGTCAGATCAGTCGCCACTGCCTGCTCTACACGGAGATGGTGGTGGCCAGAGCCCTGCATCACATCTGCCAGGAGGGCGGCAGCCGCCTGGGGGAACGGCAGCAGCGGCTGGAACGCCTGCTGGGCTTCGAGGCGATCGAACGGCCGCTGGCCCTGCAGCTCGGCGGTGATGATCCCGCCCTGCTGGCCCAGGCCACCCGGCTCGCCGCCGACTGGGGTTACGACGAGGTGAATCTCAACGTGGGCTGCCCCAGCGAAAAAGTGCAGCAAGGCCGCTTCGGCGCCTGCCTGATGGCCGAACCGGAGCGGGTGGCCCGCTGCGTGGAGGCGATGGCGGCGGCCTCCGCCCTGCCGGTGACGGTGAAGCACCGCATCGGCATCGACAACCGGGACTCCTACGAGGAG
>CAIKWV010000539.1 GCA_903831165.1 uncultured cyanobacterium | reverse complement strand
GATCGATCGCATGGTGCGGATCGGCATTCCGGTGATGGGCCATCTCGGCCTCACCCCCCAGTCGGTGCATCAACTGGGCTACCGCCGCCAGGCCAGTGATCCGATCGCCCAGGAACGGCTGCGCCGCCAGGCCGAGCAGCTGGAGGCCGCCGGCTGCTTTGCCCTGGTGCTTGAACACATCCCGGCGGAGCTGGCCAGCGAGTTGAGCCAGGGACTACGCATCCCCGTGATCGGCATCGGCGCCGGTGAGGCCTGCGATGGCCAGGTGCGCGTCACCGCTGATCTGCTCGGTCTGACCAGCCGCCAGCCCCCGTTCTCACCCCCGTTGCTCGACGGCCGGGGCCTGGCGGTGGAAGCGCTGCGGCAGTGGATCAGTGCCCAGGGTCCGGTTCGGCCGGCCACCAGGCCAGCAGCTCCCGCAGCACCGCATTGCTGAGGGCCAGCCCGGCCGGGTCGCTCAGGCGCCAGCGATCCCCTTCCACCAGCAACAGGTGCCGCTGCTCAAAGGGCGCCAACTGCCGTCGCAGGGCCGCCAGGTCCGTGGGGCCCAGCCCAGCAGCGGCGGCCAGCTGCCGAGCGTTGACCCCTTCTCGGCGGCGCAGGCCCACGATCCAGCGCTCATCGGTGGCCATACCCGGGGCCGCCAGCGCATCGCCCTCTGCTCCAGCCTCCTCGGCGCCGAGCTGAGACGCGGCGCCAGCCGCCTGGGCGGCCAGCCAGGCGGCATAGTCCCCCCGCGTGCGCGGCCGGGCAAGGCGCCGGCCATGGGGCGCGGCGGTGGCCCCCATGCCGAAGCCCCACCAGCCGGCGCCGCTCCAGTAGACGCGGTTGTGGCGGGAGGCATGGCCCGGCAGAGCGTAGTTGGAGATTTCGTAGTGGCCATAGCCCGCCTGGCTGAGATCCCGCTGGGTGAGCTCCATCAGATCGGCCGCCAGATCCTGATCGACCAGTTCCAGCTCCCCCCGCCCCAGGCGGCGCTCGAACACGGTGCCGGGCTCAATGCTGAGCTCGTAGATCGACAGATGGGGCGGTGCCTGGGCGATCGCCGCCTGCAGTTGCTGGTGCCAGTGACTCAGGCTCTGCCCCGGCAGTGACTGGATCAGGTCGAGACTCCAGCTGGCCAGGTCGCCCCGCGCCTGGGCCCGCCGCAGCCACGCCGCCGCCTGCAGCAGGTCCTCGGCCCGGTGGCGCCGCCCCAGGCTCGCCAGGACGCCGTCATCGAAGCTCTGGCCCCCCAGGCTCACCCGATTGATCCCCCCCGCCAGATAGCCGCTCAGGCGGGCCTGATCGAAGCTGGCAGGATCCATCTCCAGGCTGATTTCGGCACCCGGCGCCAGGCCATAGCGGCGATCCAGGGTCTGCAACACGGCAGCAACCTGGTCGGGACTGAGCATCGAGGGGGTGCCGCCCCCCAGGTAAACGGTGCTCAGCGGCGGGCCGGGCGGGCTGAGCGCGATCTCGTGGTGCAACAGCTCCAGGTAGGCGGCGATCGAGGCGGAGCCGCTGCCACCGGCGCCATCCGCCCGATCACCCAGGGGAACCACCGGAAAATCGCAGTAGAAGCAGCGCCGATGGCAGAAGGGAATGTGCACATAAGCCGAGCGCGGCAGGGGCGACCTGGCACTTGGCTCGGACTGAGGCCGGGCGATCGGCCGGGCGGGCAGCGACGGGTGCAGCGGATCGCCTGCCGGTGACCCTGCGGATGCCAGTGGCGCCGAGGTGGCCTGACCCGCAGCCGCTGCCCGGGCAGCGGCCGATGGGGCCCGGCGCGATGGCGTTCCCATCACGGGCGGTAACCCCTGCCTGTCAAACGGCGGCAGATCGGGCATGCTGCGGGCCTGATGTGATGGGCCGCCACACGTTTCCGGCATGGTGGACACCCTCATCCTGGTGCTGTTCCTGGTCTCCGGTGCGGCCACCGGTTGGCTCGGTGTGGATCTGCTGCCCGAGAAGCTGCTGCTGCAGGTGACCAACCTGGAGGGTCTGCGCGGGGTGCTGGCTGGTTTCGGCGCCTTCTTCGGTCTGATCGCCGGCTTCATGTTCCAACAGCTGCGGCGGCGGCTGATGGCCCAGGTGCGCTCCATGCCCACCGACCTGCTGGTCAGCCGCGCCGTGGGCCTGATCCTGGGGCTGTTGGTGGCCAACCTGCTGCTGGCACCGATCCTGCTGCTGCCCCTGCCCTGGGAGGTGGTGCTGATCAAGCCCCTGGCGGCAGTGCTGAGCAACGTGTTCTTCGGGGTGCTCGGTTACAACCTGGCCGAAGTGCACGGGCGCACCCTGCTGCGGCTGTTCAATCCCTCCAGCACCGAGGCCCTGCTGGTGGCCGAAGGGGTGCTGCAGCCGGCCAGCGCCAAGATCCTCGACACCAGCGTGATCATCGACGGGCGCATCCGCGGGCTGCTCGAATCCGGCCTGCTGGAGGGACAGGTGATCGTCGCTCAGGCCGTGATCGACGAACTGCAGGCCCTGGCCGATTCCTCCAATAACGAGAAGCGGGGCAAGGGGCGCCGCGGCCTCAAGCTGCTGTCGGAGCTGCGGGAGCAGTACGGGCGGCGGCTGGTGGTCAACAGCACCCGCTACGAGGGCAATGGCGCCGACGACAAGCTGCTCAAGCTCACCGCTGACACCGGCGGCACCCTGCTGACCGCCGACTACAACCTGGCCAAGGTGGCCGAGGTGCAGGAGCTGAAGGTGATGAACCTCAGCGAGCTGGTGATCGCCCTGCGCCCGGAGGTGCAGCCCGGCGACAACCTGCAACTCAAGATCGTGCGCGAAGGCAAGGAGGCCGATCAGGGCGTCGGTTACCTGGAGGACGGCACCATGGTGGTGGTTGAGGACGCCCGCCGCCGCATTGGCGAACGGCTGCCCGTCACGATCACCGGGGCCCTGCAGACATCCACCGGCCGCATGGTGTTTGCCCGCTGGGAGAAAGGGGGCCTCGACAAGGGAGCCAACGACCGGGGCGCTGCCGACAAAGGCGACAGCGACAAGGCCAGCGGCGACAAGCTCACCACCAACCGATCGGCCAGTGCCAACAAGACGCTCATCGACAGCGTCAGTGGCGACAAGACCACGATTGAACCGGCACTCGGCGAAACGACCGCCACCACAACGACCGGGAGCGCGCCAGCCCGTGCCGATCAGACCGGCAGCGTCAGCAGCGGCGACAGAACCATCGAGGCAGCCCCCGCCAAGACCCCGGAAGCGCCGCTCGGAAAGGCCCAGGGCAAATCCGCCGCCCGGGCGGGGGGAGGCAAACCCAACACCCCCCGCGAACCGCTGCCTCCCGGACCCGGCTAGGCTCCGGGTCCAAGCCAACTGGTGTGCGCGGATGACGGTGTCGGCCCCTTACTACGGCGATTCCGCCGTGATGCGCACACCGCCGCCGGACCTGCCGTCGCTGCTGCTCAAGGAGCGCATCGTCTATCTGGGCCTGCCCCTGTTCTCCGATGACGACGCCAAGCGGCAGATGGGCATCGATGTGACGGAGCTGATCATTGCCCAGCTGCTGTACCTGGAGTTCGACAACCCGGAGAAGCCGATCTTCTTCTACATCAACTCCACCGGCACCAGCTGGTATTCGGGCGATGCCATCGGTTTCGAGACCGAAGCCTTCGCCATCTGCGACACCCTGCGCTACGTCAAGCCGCCGGTCCACACCATCTGCATCGGCCAGGCCATGGGCACCGCCGCGATGATCCTCAGCGCCGGCACCAAGGGGCAGCGAGCGGCCCTGCCCCACGCCTCGATCGTGCTGCACCAACCCCGCAGCGGCGCCCGCGGACAGGCCAGCGACATCCAGATCCGGGCCAAGGAAGTGCTGCACAACAAGCACACGATGCTGGAGATGCTCTCCGAGAACACCGGCAAGACCGTCGAGGAGCTCTCCCGCGACTCCGACCGCATGACCTACCTGACGGCCGAGGAGGCCAAGGCCTACGGCTTGATCGATCGGGTGCTCAACAGCCGCAAGGACCTGCCCGCCCCGGTGGCCACAGCCGCCGGCATCGGCTGAGTCCGCGCCGGGGCTGCCGCCCCTCTTCCTTTCACCACCCGCCCTCACCGCCCCACCAGCAAGACCCATGCCCATCGGCACTCCCAGCGTTCCCTACCGCCTTCCCGGCAGCCAGTACGAGCGCTGGGTCGACATCTACACCCGGCTGGGTGTGGAGCGGATCCTCTTCCTCGGCCAGGAGGTCACCGACGGCATCGCCAACAGCCTGGTGGCTCAGATGCTGTATCTGGACTCGGATGACAGCTCGAAGCCGATCTACCTGTACATCAACTCGCCCGGGGGCTCGGTCACGGCCGGCCTGGCCATCTACGACACGATGCAGTACGTCAAGAGTGACGTGGTGACGATCTGCGTTGGCCTGGCCGCCTCGATGGGAGCCTTCCTGCTGACGGCCGGCACCAAGGGCAAACGGCTGGCCTTGCCCCACAGCCGGATCATGATTCACCAGCCCCTGGGTGGCACCAGCCAGCGCCAGGCCAGCGACATCGAAATCGAAGCCCGCGAGATCCTGCGGATCAAGGACATGCTCAACCAGAGCATGGCCGACATGACCGGCCAGCCCCTGGCCAAAATCGCCAAGGACACCGATCGCGACTACTTCCTCAGCGCCGCCGAGGCGGTGGAGTATGGCCTGATCGACCGGGTGATCGCCCATCCCAGCGAGGCCTGAGCGGCCCTTGATCCGCCATGGCCGCCCCATCCCCAGGGATGAGATTCACCCCCGTGTTTGCGGTTGCACCGAGCAGCCGCTGAACGGAATCCCTGGCGAACCATGCATGGTGCATCCCGGCGTGGTGGCAGCTCATTCGTTTGAGCGCCGATAAGGTCTAGCTTCACTGCGATGGCTGTGGATCCGTTTCTCACAGCCCACCACTTCTTGACGTTCGGGAATTTTGTTATGGCGACCAGCCTCCAGGATGCCGCTGACGCTTTCTATGCAGCGGGCAATCAGTTGCTGGCCGGAGATCCCTTGGCCTTTGACGCCATCTGGTCGGAGGCGGACGACATCAGCCATCTGGGCCCGTTGGGGGCGATCTGCACGGGGCGCGCTGCGGTGATGGCGGAGTTCGCCAAGGAGTCCGCCATGGGTTTTGAGGGCACGCTGGTGGGCGATGAGCGGCGCTTTGTCGAAACCCCGGAGATGGGCTTGTTGGTATCTGTGCAGCGCACCCGTGGCATGACCAAGGCCGGAGAGCCGATCGAAACGGACATCCGCGCCAGCACCATCTTCCGGAAGGAGGCTGGCCAGTGGCGGGTGGTGCATCACCACACCGATCGCTTCTAGACATCCAGTCTGTTCGCTGATCCGTGGATGGACTTCAGCCCTTGCCGCTGAACGCCAACGGCCGAGCTGCGGTATCCGACGCGATCGGCGGACCGGCGGGATGAACTCCACATCCGGGGGAAGGCACCGGCCGATCAGGCAAGTGGCGTGGAACGTCTCACCGCCTGCAAGACCTGCGTCGCCGGCGATGGCCACCCGGTTGAGCAGGGGGGAAGGCGACCAGCGCGGCCGCTCGGGTCGCCAGGTCGCCGCCGACCTGAGCCTGCCTGGGGGCCTCGGACAGGAGGGCAGGCTCGAGCGGCCATGGCGACAAGGGCAGGGGATTCGATCGGGCATTCCGCGAGCGCTGCGGCAGCGGGAGCTGGGGCGATCGCCAGGCGGAGCGCGTCAGACGCTTGCGTAAGCTCAACCCGTGCCCAGCCCGGATCCGACGCTCTGATGGCCCAGCTTTTCTACGACTCCGACGCCGACCTCAGCCTGCTGAACGGCAAGACGGTGGCCATCATTGGCTACGGCTCCCAAGGCCATGCCCACGCCCTCAACCTCAAGGACAGCGGCGTCAACGTGGTGGTGGGCCTCTACGAGGGCAGCCGTTCAGCCGAGAAGGCCAAGGCCGATGGCCTCGAGGTGCTCAGCGTCGCCGAGGCCTGTGCCAAGGCCGACTGGATCATGGTGCTGCTGCCCGATGAGTTCCAGAAAGCCGTCTACGACGCGGAGATCGCGCCTCATCTGAGTGCCGGCAAGGTGCTGAGCTTTGCCCATGGCTTCAACCTCCGGTTCGATCTGATCAACCCCCCCGCCGACGTGGATGTGGCCATGGTCGCGCCCAAAGGACCGGGCCACCTGGTGCGGCGCACGTACACCGAGGGCGGCGGCGTGCCAGCCCTCATCGCTGTGTCCCAGGACGCCACCGGTAACGCCCACGCCCTAGCGCTCTCCTATGCCCACGGCATCGGTGGCACCCGGGCCGGCGTACTCGACACGACCTTTGCCGAGGAGACCGAGACCGATCTGTTCGGCGAGCAGGTCGTCCTGTGCGGCGGCGTGACCGCCCTGGTGCAGGCCGGCTTCGAAACCCTCGTCGATGCGGGCTACCAGCCCGAGTCGGCCTACTTCGAGTGCCTGCACGAGCTCAAGCTCATCGTCGACCTGATGTACGAGCAGGGGATCGCCGGTATGCGGTACTCCATCTCGGACACGGCCGAGTACGGCGACCTGACCCGTGGCCCCCGGGTCATCAACCAGGGCGTCAAGGACGAGATGCGTCGGATCCTCGATGAGATCCAGGATGGTCGCTTTGCCGCCGAGTGGGTGGCCGAGAACGCTGCTGGACGCCCGAACTACACCGCGCTCAAGCAGGCCGGCCAGGAGCACCAGATCGAAAAGGTCGGTGCTGAACTGCGCGACATGATGCCGTTTGTGACCGCGGGCAAGCAGAAGGTCCAGGACATCTCGGGAGGCTGAGCCTCCAAGGGAAGCCCCGGATCACGGGCTTCCTCGAACACGGAATTGACGAAGGCCCCGCCGATCGGTTCGGCGGGGCCTTCGTGCGTCCAAGAGCCGACCGTGCCGATGGAGCCGACCGGTGCAGCTACAGATGCAGCTACTGATTCAGTTACTGGGCCAGTGCCCCGACCACGTGGGTGATGCAGGCGCACAGGGCGGCGATGTCGTCTGGATCGATGGAGGGGAACATGGCGATGCGCAGCTGGTTGCGGCCCAGCTTGCGGTAGGGCTCGGTGTCGACGATGCCGTTGGCCCGCAGGATCTTGGCGATGGCCGCCGCGTCGATCGAGTCGTCGAAGTCGATGGTCCCGATGACGTGGCTCCGGTCCTGCTCACGAGTGACGAAGGGCGTGGCGAAGTCCGAGTTGTCGGCCCACGTGTAGAGGATCTCGGCGGAACGGTCGCTGCGGCCCGTCGAGAACCCGAGGCCCCCGTTGTCGTTGAACCACCGCACCTGGTCGTCGAAGAGGAACAGGGTGGCCAGCGCCGGCGTGTTGTAGGTCTGGTCGAGCCTCGAGTTGTCCAGGGCGATGGTGAGGTCCATCGAGGCCGGTACCCAGCGCCCGGTGGCGGCGATCGATCCGATCCGCTCGACGGCAGCAGGGGACAGCAGCGCCACCCACAGCCCGCCGTCGGAGCCGAAGCACTTTTGAGGAGCGAAGTAGTAGGCGTCGAACTCGTTGGCGTCCACGGCCAGCCCACCGGCCCCCGAGGTGGCATCCACGGCCACCAGGCCGCCACCGTCGGCCGGTAGCGGTGCTCCAACAGGGCG
>CAIKWV010000538.1 GCA_903831165.1 uncultured cyanobacterium | reverse complement strand
CCGAGGTGAATGTCGATCGTGTCACCGAGTTCCTGGCGCACCATGGCCGAACATTCGATATGCCAACCCGGCCGCCCCCGTCCCCAGGGCGACGGGAAACTGGGTTCACCGGGTTTGGCCCCTTTCCAGAGGGCGAAATCAAAGGGATGCTGCTTGCGGGCATCCTCCTGGTCGGTGGTGCGGCCACTGGCACCTTCCTGCTGCTCACTGAGATCGCGGCCGGAAAGTTTGCCGTAGCCCGCCTGTTTCATCACGGCGAAGTACACATCACCATCGGCGGAATAGGCGGCTCCCTTGCGCTCCAGGTCGGCGATCAGATCACAGATGCCATCCAGACAGCCCGTGGCCCGGGGCATGGCATCAGCCCGCAGAATGTTGAGGGCATCCATGTCCTGGAAGTAGGCGCTGATGTTGCGCTCACTCACCTCCTCCATCGCCAGGCCCTGTTCGGCGGCGCGGTTGAGGATCTTGTCGTCAATGTCGGTGAAGTTCTGGACAAACTTCACCGTATAGGCACCACCGACCTGGCCGGGCCAGCTCAGATAGCGGCGCAACACATCCCAGACGATGTAACTGCGGGCATGGCCCAGATGGCAGAGGTCATAGACCGTGACACCGCAGCAGTAAATGGAGACACGCCGATCATCCAGAGGCACAAAGTCCTCTTTGCTACGGCTGAGCGTGTTGGTGAGCCGCAGGGTCACAGGGTCAGGTCAAGCAAGAGGCGGTCGCTCAGAAGGAGTAGCTGAGGCGACCGTAGTACCGGGTTTCGCTGGGATCGGTGGTGCAGGTGTCCTGAATGTAGGAGGGGGTGTTGCCCAGGAAGTCCATGGCGTAGAAGGAGGCGGTCAGGGGCAGATCGGAGAAGGGACGCACCGAGATGCCAGCGCCGATGCCATAGCCGAACCATTCGGCACCAAGTGAGATACGGTCGTTGAGAGCAACACTGACGGAGCCGACGGGGCCCCAGTAGCAATCGGTGCCCTTGGGATAGTTCTTGCTGCTGATGTTATTGCCGCCGATGCAGTTGGTGCTGCCCAACACACCGTTGCCGCCATAGCCGAACAGGTCAGAGCCGACACCGGCCGTCGCCACCAGCATCGCCGGTTTTTCGCCACCGCCGAGGGGAACGGCTTGGGAGACCAGCAGGTAGTAGTTGCGGCCGAGATCGGTCTGGTTGTCGAACTGGATGATCTGCTCGCCGCCGAAAGCCAGGCCGGTGGTGGGCGTGAGATTGAGGGCCCCCTTGAAGCCCATGCTCTGGGCGGAACCGAAGTTGGTGTTGCGGTTACTCAGACTCTGCATGGTCCAGTTGATGCCCAGGCTGGCGTTCTTGCTCTTGAGTGGCGTGAGCTCGAAGAACAATTCACCGTCGGCACACTGGGTCCAGCTGTCATTATTTCCCACTTTGCAGGTGCGGGTGCGGCTGGTGCCACTCAACTGGCCGGAGAACGTGAACTGCTGGTCAAGGGCGTAGGCGTTGGGAAGAACCAGGCTGATATCGGGATAGGGATTGCCGTTGACGGTGTAACCGCGAGCCACACCACGCACCTGCAGCTCGCTCGAGCGCGGCGGGCGGGGCACATCGGCCGGACCGGCCTGCCAGGTGGAGGTCACGCCGCGGGAGGTGTCGATCACCTGCCAGCCGGATTCGCTGCCCAACGGCGGGGCGGAACTCCAGACCGGGCTGGTGAGGGCCACCGTGCTGGGCCGGACCGCACTCCACTGGGGTGAGGCGGGAGGGTTGGCAGCCTGCACCGCAGCCCCCAGACCGAGGGTGTCGGCGGCGCAGACCAGCGGCAACAGCGCAGCTTGCAGCAGCCGCCACAGCCCTGAGGGGCGCCCAGGAACCCGTTCTTGCGTCAGGCCGACCACAGGCGTCATCGGGCCGGAGCCGCAGGGTTCAAGGGTTCGGAACGAAACGGACCGCGAGGCCGAAGAGGAGGAATCCCGCACAGCTGTCCGTCCCTCCCGGCAATAACTGGGGTGAATCTATCGCCCATGGGACGATCCGGGGAGAGCCGTCGGCCGATCAGCATCCCGTCCCTAGCCGGCAAGCCTGTGCCGGGAGGTGCAGCCGTCAGGGTGTGGGGGCTGCCGAGCCGTCATTCGCCAGCTGCTGGGCCATGCGCTCGCACCAGGGGCCGTTGTCGAGGTACCAGCGCACCGTCAGGGCCAGACCGGCCTCAAAGCCCTGGCGGGGCTGCCAGCCCAGCTCCTGGCTGATGCGGGTGGGATCGATGGCGTAGCGGCGGTCATGGCCGAGGCGATCGGTGACCCGGGTGATCAGGCGACCGTGGGGCGCGCCGGCGGGCCGCAGCTCATCGAGGATCCGGCAGATCGCCTCCACCACCTCCCGGTTGGGGCGTTCGCCGTGGCCGCCGACGCAGTAGCTGGCGCCGAGTCGTCCGCGGCAGGCCGCCAGCAACAGGGCATCGACGTGGTCGTCGACGAACAGCCAGTCGCGCACATTGGCGCCGTCGCCATAGAGGGGGATCGGCTGGCCGGCCAACGCCTTGAGGATCACCACCGGGATCAGCTTTTCGGGGAACTGCCAGGGGCCGTAGTTGTTGGAGCAGTTGGTGAGCACCACCGGCAGGCCATAGGTGTGGTGCCAGGCATTGACCAGGTGATCACTGCCGGCCTTGCTGGCCGAATAGGGGCTGCGGGGGTCGTAGGGGGTGGTTTCCGAGAAGCGGCCGCTGGGCCCCAAGGAGCCATACACCTCATCGGTGCTGATGTGATGGAAACGGAAGGCCGAGCGGCGCTCGCCCTCCAAGGCCTGCCAATGGCGGCGGGCGGCCTCCAGCAGGTGGAAGGTACCGAGCACGTTGCTGGTCACAAAAGCGGCCGGCCCCTGGATCGAACGGTCCACATGGCTTTCGGCAGCCAGGTGCAGGATCAGATCGGGATCAGCGAGGGCCACGGCGGCGTCCGTGGCGGCCGCATCGCTGAGATCGACCTGCAGCAGCTGGTGGCGGGGACCATCGGGCCCCTCCGCCGCCGCACCCAGCTGCGAGAGAACGGCCTCAATGCTGGTGAGGTCGCTGGCATAGCCGAGCTTGTCGAGGTTGAAGACCGTGGCGTCGCTATCAAGCAGCAGGCGCCGCACCACGGCACCACCGATGAAGCCCGCTCCACCGGTCACCAGGATGCGGCGGCGACCGTCGAGGGGGACTTGCATGGAGCCGAAGCGACTCGGCGCAGAGTACTTCCGAGGGCTGGCATCGGCAGCCCGCCAGCGCTGCAGGAATGCTTCTACGGAAGTCCTGATCCCGCATCCGTGAAAACACGGAATCTTGGGGAGGAAGTGGCTCAAGCCAGCCCGCCGTACTCACGCAGCAAAGCGATCAGGTCGGCGAGTCGAGCTCGGGTGGAGGGGCCTGAGGTGAGCTGGTGCTCGAGCTGGGCCAAAGCGCAGCGATTCTGGAGTTGAGCTCGGCCAGCCGCGCGATCTCGTTCTCGAGCTGCTTCATCCTCTGCTCGTGCGCGATCCTGCGCTGCTCGAAATCGATCTCTCTGATCTCGTACTCGACGACGGGATGCCAGTTGAGCATCGCCAAGAAGCGTCGCCAACGAGGCAAGGAGGACAAGTACTCCGACTTGCTGATTGAGCCGGATGCTGGTGAATCCAGGGATGTCGACATG
>CAIKWV010000537.1 GCA_903831165.1 uncultured cyanobacterium | reverse complement strand
GTCGGAGCCGTGGATCACATTGCGGCCGATGTTGATCGCCAGATCGCCACGGATCGTGCCGGGCTCGGCCTCCAGGGGCTTGGTGGCGCCGATCAACTTGCGGGCGCTGGCGATCACGCCGTCGCCCTCCCAGACCATCGCCACCACCGGGCCGCTGGTGATGAAGTCGACCAGGCCGGCGAAGAAGGGGCGCTCGCGGTGCACGCCGTAGTGGCTCTCGGCCAGTTCACGGCTGGGGGTGAGCTGCTTGAGGCCCACCAGCTTGAAACCCTTGCGCTCAAAACGGCCCAGGATTTCCCCCACCAGGCCGCGCTGCACCCCGTCGGGCTTGATGGCGATGAAGGAGCGCTCGACGGCCATTGGATCCAGGGCAAGAGGTTGGAAAGCCATCGTCTGCGCTGGGGTGGCCGCTTGGCAAGCGCGGAGCACACCCGATCGTTCAGCGATCAGCGGCGTCGCTGGCGGAACCGGAACCGGCCGTACCCAGGGCGGACCGACGCAGCGGTTGGCTGAGCAGGAACCGCCGAAGCATCGGGGACGCCAGGGATCGTCAGTGCTTTGCGCCCAGGCCGCCCCCGCTCGGGCGGGGGAAACAGAGCAGGGCCGCCTGGCCTTCCACCTCCACCCAATCCATGCCGGCCTTGAGCAGCAGGGCGATCGCCCCCAGCTGGGCAGGGGCTGGAATCGCCAGGGGCTGGTCGCCCGCCGGAGCGGATACGGCCGCCTGGGATGGCAGCAGACCCACCCGGCCATCCGGCAACACCTGGCGGCGGAAGCCGTCGAGCAGCAGCACGAACACCTGCTCCATCACCAGCAACTCCTCACTGAAGGGGCGCTCGCCACTGAGGCGCTGGATCTCGGCGCCCAGGCTGAGCAACATCGCCTCAGGGCTGTCGTCGTGACGGCGGCGGCGGCGGCGGTCCATGGAGCGCAATGGGGTGGGGCCGGGCCTGCAGCTCGGGCTGGCGGTCATGGTCGGTCTCCCTCCGGGGTCGGTTCGGGTCAGCACGGTTCGTGTTCACAGCCGGACCCATGGGCTGGGGCCGGGCCACCCTCCAGAGGACAGCGGCACCCCGTCATTCCAGCCCCTGTTTCGCGAAGCCAACGCATTCCGGAGCCTCACCCCTCCCATCTGGGGAGGGTGCGGGATCCAGCCATCGGCCTGCAAGCCAGAGCCAGCAGCGCTTTCGGGCTCTCCAACCCCACCCAGACCGCTGCGGCCCAAAAGGTGCAGAGCCGTAAATCGATTAACGACCGGAGCCGTCCCCTGTCGCTGAAGCACCAACGACGACTTCAGCGCAGCCCCTGCCTTGAGCGAAGCCTCCAGGTCCTGCCGGGGCACGGCAGTCCCGGCAACGGCCACCCCTCCGCCTCGCTGAGCTCCGCCAGGGAGCACCGGCGGGCCCCCACCGCGAAGCCCATCGCCCAAGCCGTAGACAGCAACAGCACCCGCAGGCTGTCCTTGATCAGGGCTCCTCGGGGCACCGGCGGGCTGCCTGGATGCCGCTGGGACTGTCCTGGGCCTTGAGCTGGGCCACCAGATCGGCTTGATGGCGGGCAGACCAAGGCGCTGATCGGCGGCCGAGAGCGGTTGGGACCACTTAAACTGGTCTCCGACTGGTTGAAACTGCTCCCATGCGCAGCGTCGGTGCCTTCGAGGCCAAGACCCATCTGGCGGCGTTGCTGGATGCTGTCAGCGGCGGCGAGCAGATCACGATCACCCGCCACGGCCACCCCGTGGCACGGCTGGTGCCGGCCGTTGCCGACCCCCCCGGCAGCGTGGCGCAGACGATCGGGCAGCTGCGCCAGTTCAGCGAAGGGCAGACCCTTGGCGATCTCAGCATCGCCGAGCTGCGCGATCAGGGGCGCCGATGAACACCCCGGCATCGAGCGCCGGCGCGGCAGTGGCGGCCGGGGACCTGGTGCTCGATGTCTCGCTGAGCTGTGCCTGGTGCTTTGCCGATCAGGCCAACGCGGAGGCCTGGGCGATCCTGGAGC
>CAIKWV010000536.1 GCA_903831165.1 uncultured cyanobacterium | reverse complement strand
CTGATCGGATATGGAATGGGATAAAGAGGACTGCTGTTCTGGGTTAAAAAGACTTCAACTCCGACTTTATCCGGGCCATAGCTTAAATTAGCTCCAAAAAAAGGTCCGGTCGCGTAACCATTGGCGACGCCCCCAGCGATGGAACCCGTATCAGGAATAGTTCCCAAATCCGTCCCAATTGCGGTAGCGAATGCCTTGGCCTGCACCTCGTCAAGCCACCAAGGCATCGCGCCGCCATTGGCTGGGGTGTTGAAATTTGTAATGTTGGCGTTGTAACTCCCAGTAAATGTGGTCACATCCCATTTGCCGTAACCTGGCACATTCACAACCAAGGCTTGGGCTTGGCCAGCAGTAAGCGCCCCCACCGCCACTGCCGTCCCCAGTGCCGATTTCGCCAGCGACGACGCCCAGCGGGGGCGGCGAGAGGCTGATTGATGCCCCTTGGAGCAGGGTGAAGGGCTCAAGGAGGAGGTGCCAGGCATCTATAAGGAAGGAGGCGAGGCTATGGCCCCATTTTTTGCAGCAACCTTACTGCACTCCGCAGTTCTTAGCCCCGCTGTGAGCATTGATCAGGGTTGGTGTGGCGGTTTCTGCCTGCATGACATCAGTTATGGCAAATTCAGCGCCACGTCAGCAGCGTTGCGATTACTGACTTTGATGCGATTTCTCAGCTTGCGGCTGAACCCAAAGGCGGCGGCTGCGGCTGTCCACCTTGCTTCCCTCCCCCAGCCGGCCGCGCTTCTATGGAGCAACCGATCAGGACTCTGCCGATGTCGACCAGCAACAGTCACAGCCCCTGCCAGAGCCGCGGCCGCTCGATCACCAGCTCGTTGGCCAGCCTCGGGTTTGTGACCCTGGCGCTGGGCGCCAGCCTGCTGCCCGCCCCCAGCCAGGCCGGCCCGATTGCGCGGCGCTACCAGGAACGCAAGGCCTGTGAGACGTTTGCCGGCAAGCTCAAGGAAGCCAGCGGCAATCCAGCCATGGCCCAGCAGATCTATCAACAAGGGGTGTTGGCCCTGGTGGCCAAATTCGGCGAAAACCCCTGCGGCGATATTCCGGCGCCGGTGGCGGTTGCACCGGGCGCTGCTGTCGCGGCACCGGTCGTGGCTCCAGTCGGGGCACCAGCGGCTGCGCCAGCGGTTCGCCCCGCCGCCCCAGCGGCCGCTGCTGCCCCCAGTGCTGAACAGCAGCAGGCCTGCAGCACCTTCGCCAGCAAGCTCAGCGCCGCGGCCGCCAGTGGGGGCGCGGCCCAGGCCAAGCAGGTCTACGCCATGGGCACCCAGAAGCTCACCGGCATGTTCGGCCCCAACCCCTGCCCGGCGGTGAAGGCACCGATCTGAACCGGAGCGGAGGTTGAGGGGCCTGGGGCTCTCGGCCGCTGCTGCTCGGAGCAGCCGTGAGCCCCTCAGTCGGCGCCCGCCAGCAGGGCATCGAGCGTCGGGTAGCGCTCGCCGATGCCGTCGCCGCTGAACTGGGCCACCCAGCCTTCGGCGTTGTTGAAAAAGCGCAGGGCGCAGAAGCTGGGCTCTGGTCCCATGTCGAACCAGTGGCGGGTGCCTGCCGGCACGCTGATCCAGTCGTTGCGCTCGCAGATCAGCTGCAGCACCTCCTGGCCCAGATGCAGGCAGAACAGGCCGCGGCCCTCGACGAAGAAGCGCACCTCGTCTTCGGCGTGGGTGTGCTCTGCCAGGAACTTCTGGCGCAGGGCCAGCCGATCGGGATGGTCGGGGCCCAGGCGGATCGCATCGACCGTGCCATAGCCGCCATCGGCCTGCACCCGGGCGATCTCGCCGGCGTAGGCCGCCAGGATCGCCTCAGTGTCGGCGTCGGCGGCCAGCGTGGCCTGGGCGGGCCAGCGCTCGAAACCGATGCCGCGGGCGGCCAGTTCCCGTTGGATCAGATCGGCGTCCTGGCTGACCAGCCGGGGGGAGGCGCTGTCGTCGGCGTAGAGGGCGAGCAGACTCATCGCTGGCGGGTTTGGGGACGAACGCCGGCAGCCTAGAAACGAAGCTCCAGACTGCCCGCTTGCCGGCGCTTCCCCTTCTGAGCCAGCCCCTGTCCTTTCCTGCCCTGTCCCCGGAGCCTGGCCTCACCCTGGTGGGGGTCGGTCCGGGCGATCCCGACCTGCTCACCGTGGCGGCGGTGCGGGCCATCGCCGCGGCGGACCTGGTGGCCTACCCGGTGGCCCGCGAGGGGGCGGCGGGCATGGCCGCCACGATCGCCGCCCCCTGGATCCGTCCCGAGCAGCGCCGGCTGCCGCTGCTGTTCCCGATGGTGGCTGAGGCCGAACCGCGCCGTCAGGCCTGGCTGGCCGCCGCCGATCAGCTCGCCGGCGCCGTGGCCGCCGGCCACCGCGTGGTGCTGCTCTGCGAGGGGGATGTGTCCCTGTTCGCCACCGGCAGCTACGTGTTGCTGGCCCTGCAGCAGCGCCATCCCAAGTGCCCGCTGCGGTTGCTGCCGGGCATCAGCGCCGTGAGTGCGGCGGCGGCGGCCGGGGCTTTCCCCTTGGCGATGCAGCAGGAGGGGCTGCTGATCCGCCCCACCCCCGAAAGCCCCGAGGCCCTGGAGACGCTGCTGGCCCTGGCCGCGCGGGAGCAGTGGCTGCTGGGCCTGCTCAAGCTCGGCCATCGCTGGGCCTGGGTGCGGCCGATCCTGGAGGCCCGGGGCCTGCTGGATCAGGCCCTGTTCGCCCAGCGGCTGGGTTGGCCCGAACAGCTGCTGGGACCCGCCGCCGCCGTGCCGGCCGAGGAGCAGCCCTACTTCTCGCTGCTGCTGGTGCGCCAGGGGTGGCCCGCGGTGCTTCCATGACCGCTGCCGCCCGCTGAGCCATGGATCCGATCGAGGCGATGGCACCGCTCGACTGGCTGGCCCTGCTGCATCCGGTGCTGATGATCCTGTTCGTCTACCCGGTGGTCGGCGCCACGATCCGGCTGGGGATCCTGGTGCGGGAGCGCCGGCTCGACATCAATCCCCTGCCGCCGACGGTGGGCACCGAGCACGTCGACCACGGCCGCTGGGTCACCACCGGCACGGTGGTGTTGGTGCTGGTGGCGATTCTCTGGTCGTTCCTGGCCACCTGCGCCAATCCCCAGAGCGCTGGAGCGGCGACGGGCCCGCTGCGGATTCCGGGCCTGCTGCTGGTGGGGGCCGGCGCCCTGGGCAGCTGCCTGGCCCTTTGGCGGGTCCGGCATCCGGCCCTGCGGGCCAGCTTTGCCCTGCTCTGCTGGGCTGCCCTGCTGGCCCTGGGGGCCCAGCCGGAGGTCTGGCGGCTCAGCGACAACCCCCTGGGCTTCGATTTCTGGCGCTCCCACTACTGGAGCGGCTCGCTGCTGGTGGGGTTGCTGCTGTTCTCCATGGCGGCCCGTCCGGAGATCCAGCAGCGGCCGCGGCTGCGCAAACTCCATGTCACGGCCGCCTTCCTGATGGCGGTGCTGCTGGCGGTGCAGGCGATCACCGGCACCCGCGATCTGCTGACCCAGGGCTTGCTGGGTTAGGGCCGGGCCGGGTTAGGGCAGAGCTGGGTCAAGGCAGAGCTGGGTCAAGGCAGAGCTGGGTCAAGGCAGAGCACTGGCCGCCTGCTCCAGCAGGGCCAGGGCGTCAGCCGGGGTGGCGGCCCGCATCAGGGCGTGGCGCAGCTGGGGGGCGCCGGCAAAGCCCTGGCAGGTCCAGCCCATGTGCTTGCGAGCGATCAGCAGGCCCTTCTCGCCCCGACTGGCCACCAGGGCCTGCAGCTGCTCCGCCGCCAGGGCCAGGCGCTCGCGGGGATCGGGGGTGGCTGGAATCGGCAGGCCGGCGAGGGCCGCGGCGATCTGACCCACCAGCCAGGGGGCGCCCATCGTGCCCCGGCCCACCATCACCCCATCGGCGCCCGTTTCGGCCAGGCAACGCCAGGCCGTCTCCGGATCGGTGATGTCGCCGTTGGCGATCACCGGGATCGCCAGGGCCCGCTTCACCGCCGCGATCGCCGGCCAATCGGCCTGGCCACTGAAACCCTGCTCCCGGGTGCGGCCGTGCAGGGTGAGCAGGCGGGCGCCGGCACTCTCCAGCTGGCGGCACCAGTCCACGGCCCTGGCCGCGGTTTCGCTGGTGCTGGGGTCATCGCTGGTGTCACCGCCACCGCACCAGCCCAGGCGCGTCTTCACCGTCACGGGGATGGCGACGGCGGTGGCCACGGCTTCAACGATCTGCGCCGCCAGCTCGGGATCGCGGATCAGGGCACTGCCGCCGCCCTTGCGGGCGATCTTGCGCACCGGACAACCCATGTTGATGTCGATCAGGAAGGCGCCGGCCGCCTCTGCCCGGCGGGCCGCCTCCGCCATGGCCGCCGGCCGGTGGTCGAACAGCTGCACGGCTATAGGCCCACTTTCGGTGGCCAGATCCTCCAACTTGCCGCGCCCATGGCCCAGCTCCAGGCCGGTGGCGTTCACCATTTCGGTGTACAGCAGGGCATCGGGGGCCCAGCGCCGCACCAGCGCCCGGAAGATCCGATCACTCACCCCCGCCAGCGGCGACTGCAGCACCCGGCAGCCCAGGCGGCGTTCCACGCCGTTGCCGCGCAGCACCAGCGCCGGGGCGAACTCCAGCTGCATGCCTCCGCCTGCAGGAGCCGGGCCGCTGGCGTTCGGGCAGGGGGAGGAGGAGATGACCATCGCTGGCCATTCTCGGTGCCTTGCGCATGGGCGACGATGGCGCCACTCCCAGGCCCAGCGTCCGTGCAAGCCGCCCCAGCTGCCGATCCCCACCCCCTCAGCCGTGCGCTGTTGGAGGCCGTACTGGCCGACCGCACCAGCGATCGCTTCGTGTGTGAGCTGATCTGGCCGCGCCTGGGGTATGGGCCCGATG
>CAIKWV010000535.1 GCA_903831165.1 uncultured cyanobacterium | reverse complement strand
GCTTCTCGCGCGTTCTCGTTCCTCAGCTGCTCGGTTTCGCTCTCGAGCTGCAGCAGCCTCTGCTCGATCGCGTATCTCGCGACCTTCTTGTCGATCGTTGGATGCCAATTGAGATTCGCCAGCAGCCGCCTCCAGGGCGGCAAGGAGGCAAGGAACTCCTGCTTGCTGCGTCATTGGGAGGGGAGGAAGCCCTCCAGGGAGGTCGACATGGTCGTAGCTGGTGAACAGGGTGATCAGGGCGAGCAGGAGGGCTGCCAGCAGGGTGATCCAGCCCTGGCGATCGAAGACTAAAACCATAGACGCCCCAGCCGCTCCGAGAGAGCTTAATACAAGCGTACCAAGAGCGGCTACCGTGGAAATACGGAAGTCCAGCGGTGGAGCGCTGACGCGCGGCTCAGAATAAGATTTGCTTGCGTCAGGCTGAACTGGAGGCCCTGGGAACAACCTTGCTCCACTTCCATGGGCCAGTGGATCTACAGAACTGACTACAAGCTCGACGGGGCTGAGACGGACTGACCTGTCCCAGAGGCCTCAGGCCACGGCCCCTAGACGTTGCAACAAGGGCAACATGCGCCGCTGGAAATGATCGGCGTGCTCACGCAGGTAACGGGTTCGATCAGCAGCGGTGATGGTGCGGCCTTCGCGTTCAATGCCGCGTTGAAGGTCGTCAAGGCCGGCCGCGACCGCCATCGGCAACGCCAGGCCGCTGATGCCACGCAGGCTGGCGTCGAGGGCGAGGAAGTCGAGATCGCTGAAGGGAAGGGCACTGCCGATCAACGGTGCCGCCAGGAAGCGATAGGGGGCACCATCGCGCACCTTCTGGGCGATGACGCGATTCAGCCGCTGAGCCGGCACGGGGTCCACCGATTCAGACACCAGGGCCACCAGCCCCTTGGACAGCAACAAGGCCAGGTTCTGCAACAGCTCCGGCAAGGGAATGGGCAGGCCAGAGCCAGTGCTGAGCAGTTCCCCCAGGGGTCTGGGCTGCTCGCCCAGATGGTCCATGAAGGAGCGAAACCAATCGGTACGGCCCTGCACCGAGCCAAAGCTGAGGTTGAAGGTGTAGAGATCGGGCTGATCCAGTTGATCGGACACGACCAAGCGGATGATCGGCTGCGCGAGTAAGGCCCGCTCTGCCTCCTTTGCCCAGAGCGGATCAAGGCCGCGACCATAGACATCGCGGCGGAAGGATTGGTTGGTGAGCAGATCACGCACCAACTCGGCCATGGCCGGATCGCCCTGCTCGCGCACCAGCGCACGGAAGGATTCGGGCAGTAACCCGTCGAAGGATTCCGGCAGGGTGGCACTGCCGAGATAGCTGAAACCCTGCTGGTTGGCCGAACGAATCACCGCATCGGCAAAGCGCGGCTGCCAGCGCTGCTGGTTGTATTCGTGCGGCAGATAGGCGGGATTCTGGTTGGGAAGCGCATCCAGAAACGCCCCGAGACCGGGTTGGGCCGCGAACAGGCCAGATCCCTGCTGCCGCAGCTTCTGGCTGAGCGCCACGGCGGCGTCGAGGCAGGCCGGGCCGGAGGGCAGGGTTTCCTGCAGGCTGCGCACGAGATGCTGAAAGGGAACCTGGGAGAGCTGGCCGGGAAAGGTGTTGTACGAGATGGCAAAAAGACCGCCGGGCCTCAGGCTGGAAGTGGCCAGCTTCCAGAGCGCCTGCTGCACTTCCCGGCTCACCCAGCTCAACACGCCATGGGCGATGGCGATGTCATAGGAGCCGCTGCTGGGGGGAGTCGGCTCGGTCTGCTCTAGGCTCGCCGCCGTTGGGGCCAAGGCCTCGGCGGCAGGGATGGGCTCACCAGAAGCGACCGAGGCAGGAGGGCCTGAATCAGCCGAAGCCATGGACTCCGCAGAAGCAACCTGGGGGCTGGCGAGATCGAGCAGATCGGCCTCCTCGAAGATCACATTGTCCAGATCAGCGGCGGCGGCAAGAGCCCTGGCGTGGGAGATGTGGACGGGCAGCAGATCGATGCCATGGAAGTGGGCCTGGGGATGGACCGCCGCCATCAGACAGAGACCGACACCCTGTCCACAGCCAAACTCAATCAGGCGGAACGGACCCTCAAGCGCCGGAGGCCGCTGACCACGCAGCAGGGCCAGCAGCCGCAGGCGGTTCGGAAAGTATTCGGGATAGGCATTGAAGGTGTCGCCGCTGCCGCTGTAGTAGCCGTGCTGGAGCTCCGGAATCGAAGACATGGGGGAGAGCGCCGTGACGAGAAGGATGGGGCCGGAGTGATCGGCCTGGGGGTCCGTGGAGGGGTGGACCGATACGGCTCCAGACTTCCGGATCGCAGACCAAGAGGGCGACGCGCGTGACCCGATCCACAGAAACCAGTGTCGCCAGCTTAATGGCTACTGAGCACCCGGTTAAAGACTAGCCGTCCTGGGGGCAGCTTTGATGGCTCGAGTTAGTCAATCGGAAAGGGGGGGAATCGGGTGGACCGTCCGACCTGCGCCAATCAGTCCTACTCCAATGCCAACCAGCAGCTTGACGAGAGGAAGAATCTGAGCCCTACTTTCAGCAGGACGACCCTGCAGCGCCGCTCCACGGCCATACCCAGAAGGCGAAATTCACGCCAACGTTGGTGGGGCCAGCCGCGAGCGCCCAGCCGCTCCACCCCTGCAGCCGGAGACGATTGATGGGCTGAAGAACACCCAGGCCGTGACGAATGGGGACTGGGAGAGGACCCTGAGCAGGGGCTGGACTCAAGCAAACTCCCCGTATTCGCGCAGCAAGGCGATCAGGTCGGAGAGTCGCGCTCGGGTGGTGGGGCCTGGGGTGAGTTGAAAGTCGAGCTGGGCCAGAGTGCAGCGATTCTGGAGTCGAGTTCGGCCAGCCGTGCGTTCTCGCTCCTCAGCTGCTCGATTTCGCTCGCGAGCTGCTGCATCCTCTGCTCGTGCGCGATCCT
>CAIKWV010000534.1 GCA_903831165.1 uncultured cyanobacterium | reverse complement strand
CGCATAGAGGTCGCGGGTGGCCTCCTGCTGGATCACGTCGATCACGTCATCGACGGTGACGATCCCCACCAGCCGCTGCTCCCGGTCCACCACCGGCACCGCCAGAAAGTCATAGCGCTGAATCACCCGGGCCACCTCCTCCTGGTCGGTATCGGTGGTCACGCTGACCACCTCGCGGGTCATCACATCCCCCAGACGGTCATCCGGCTCAGCCGTCACCAGGTCCCGCAGCGACAACATGCCGCTCAGATGGCGGGAGGCATCGGTGATGTACAGGCTGTAGATCGTTTCGGTTTCACGGGCCCGGCGGCGCACGATCTCCAGGGCCTGGGCGGCGCTGTGGAACTCCTTGAGATCGATGAACTCGGTGGTCATCAGCCGGCCGGCGGTCTCCGCCTCATAGCCGAGCATCTGGGCCGTGACCCGCCGCTCCGAAGGGCTCAGCTCGGCCAGCAGCCGCCGAACCACCTTGGCCGGCAGTTCGTCGAACAAGCGCACCCGATCGTCGGGGGACATCTCCTCCACCAGCTCCAGCACCTCCCCGGAACGCAGCCGTTCCAGCAGGCTCTGCTGCACCGAGGGCTCCAGATATTCGTAAACCTCGATCGCCTCGTCCTTGGGCAGCAGCCGGAAGGCCAGGGCCTGGAGTGTGCGCGGCAGGGTGCCGATCGCTTCGGCCGCATCCACCGGCTGGACCGGCTGCATCAGCAGTTTGGCGCCGTCGTAATTGCTGGCCTCCAGCAGGCTCTCCAGCTGACGCGCCACCACCTCCGCCACGGCGGAACTCTCGCTCATGCTCCTGCCGCGCCGTTGACAGGGAGTTTATGAGCCGCTCCGCCGGCCGCACACCCGGCGCAGGGCCCTGGTGGCAGCCATTGGCCAAGGCGAACAGGCGGGCGCCAACAGGACAGGCGACCGAACGACAGAATCAGGGACGTTGCCCGGACACCATGGCCATCAATGTCAAAGAGATCAGCGTGCGCGATGCCCGGGGCGGCGAGCGCAGCCTCGGCGAATGGGCCGGCCAGGTGCTGCTGATCGTCAACGTGGCCAGCCGCTGCGGCTTCACCCGCCAGTACGCCGGGCTGCAGAAACTGCAGGACACCTACGGCCCCCAGGGCCTGGCGGTGCTGGGCTTCCCCTGCAATGACTTCGGCGCCCAGGAGCCCGGCACCCTGCCGGAAATCCAGCAGTTCTGCTCCAGCACCTACGGCGCCAGCTTCCAGCTGTTCGACAAGGTGCACGCCACCGGCGCCAAGAGCGAGCCCTACACCACCCTGACCCAAGCGGAGCCCGCCGGTGATGTGGCCTGGAACTTCGAGAAGTTCCTGGTAGGCAAGGACGGCACCGTGCTGGCCCGCTTCAAGAGCGGCGTTGAACCGGACAGCACCGAACTGACCCAGGCGATTGAGGCGGCACTGGCGGCCTGAGGCCATACCGGGATCTCCTACGCCTGGCGGCTGCTGCACCAATTGGTGGACGCCACCAGGCCATCCAGCAATCTGCGGCAGGAATCATCAAAAGAGGCCAAGGATCAATCCGAAAACCATCGATCGGCAAAGATAAGATTCTTTCCTCCCAATCAGTAGGGCCAGGCTTTGACCGAAACCGCCAGAAAACAAGAAACCTGACTCAAAGCTCCTGAAAACAATGGTCAATTGCGCATTGTGCTCAAAAGCCAAAGCCATTTATTATCCTGCACCCAAAAATGCGGGCTCTTCAATGCGCGAATACCTTTTCCGCCTCGACAATGGCAGACCCTATGAGCCCATAATCATCAACGGTTGCAAGCTGGAACTTTTTTCGCTCTACGGAACGCCTGGACCTTTCTCAGCAGTGCGGGCACCCCAAGGACACGAAAAGTTCACAATCGTGCGAGATCCGATGAAGCGCCTGCTTTCCGCCTATGCGAACCGGGTCCTGGATCCTCGCTGGCGCGACCCGAACCACGCAGAACTCTGCAACACGATGGAAATCCCGCCAGATCCAACGGTGGGGACATTCATCAAAAATATTGACTCCTACAGATTGATCCCAGCGATAAAACACCACACCCGCAATCAGAGTTACTTCCTCGGCAGCAACCTGCGTTACTACGACAGGGTTTTCAGGGCAGAAAGACTGGACGATGCAATCGCCTACATCGAGGCCAGGTCAGGCATGAAAATCGACTTTCCCCGGCTAAAAACCGACGGGCCGAAAGTCAGCAAGTCCGAGCTAAGCCAGGCCGAAATCAACCAGCTGGAAGAGCTACTGGCAGAAGATTACGCTTTACTCAGCACAATCTAGCCAAATCCATACAGCCTTGCAGCCTCCAATCCAAGCCGCCTTGGGCAACAATACTATATTAAAGCCAAGAGCGGAAAACTTGCACACAGAATCGCGAGGCAAATCGACGAAAGATCTAGAATCCAGCGATCAGCTCTTCAACTCGCAATCCATAGTGCGATCCATCAAGCAACTCAGACCTTGCCCCCTCAAAGGGCCTTCGCCCCTTGGCGGCGTGCAACAAAGCCTGCTTTATAACGATATCGTAACTGCTGGCTGCCGGAGTAACCACGAACGCAGCCCCAAGTTTCTGGGCTGACTGGGCAGTGAATAGCTGCTCCATAGCCGTGGCAATCAACAATTGGGCTACGCCTGCTTTCATGCATCGGGCCACCGTCTGGCTGCCCGCCATATGAATCACCAAGTCGGCTTCAGTGCAAACAGCATCCATCAAAGCCGGACTCTCCATATAAACATTTTTGCTAAATGTTTTCTTTAGAGAAGAGGAAATATCCCTGGAATAAATCGCAGCCCCTACCCCGGCTCGCTCCAGCGCTTCAAGAAAAGCTCCCATGCCAGGAAAGCGCTTAAGATAGGCAAAGATCTTAATTTTAGAATCAACCGGCCAAGCTGGCAGGGCCGCACCACCACCAAGCGAGGCTGGCATGCCGACATATTCCCCTGTAGAGCGAGGCCCGAAGTAATCAAACTGAGGCAACGTCGTCAGCAGCTCCTTGTCGGCTTGCGCAACAAGCTCACGGACTGACGATATTTGGCGAGACTGGCCAATGAGGGCAAAAGACTCCTGGATCAGACGCAACAATTGACGCTCGGAACTACTTAGACGCCTGGGTATTTCAGAATCACGCTTTGAGCCAGGGAAAACGCCAAACTCAGGCAAGTCAAACCTGGGCATAAAAAACGGACCGCCAACGGTCCACTTCGTCCAGGAAGCTCCCAAGCTTGCGATCAAAGCGGCAGGAGAAGAGTCATAAATCACCAGATCGGGATTAATCAGCGAAAAAATAGATCACCATGCAGCAAGATAATTAGCAAGCCGTGGCGCCGATTGATAGCGCAGAAGCAGCATTTCTGGCCACGAGATCGGCGGCAGCTTCGAGGCCGGCGTCGTCACATAAGGGGCCTGCAGCAATTCAACCCGGTTAATATTAAATACAGTGTGGACATTATGCAATTCCTTGACCACCAGCACCACTCGATGACCCCGCTTCAGCGAATGATCGACAAAGGGCTGCAGCCTTGTCAGATGGCCCAACCCTGCGCCGATCTCCCAGACACAAGCAATCGTCTTGGACACAAAAAGACAATCAGGCTTTTACCAGCCTAACGCCAAGCCACCGAGAGGCTCTGGCCAGCCAGTACATGACGCCCAACTCTGAATCAACTTGATCAATAGCCAAGGTGGCGTTGCCCACTCATATCCACGCTGCCGCAGCCAGAAAACGGGTGTTGATCCCGTTGCAGCCTGAGCTGCCAGCATGCTGAAATCCTGGAACTGCTAGGCCCATGGTCCGCAGATCAATTGTGGCCAACAGACTCAGGACGCCGAGTCTTGCCTGCACACAAAAGGCCAGTCTGTGCAGGATCGCGGAAAGTCCACAGCTATCCAGAATCCGCTGATCAGAGCCCGGTCCAGCACCCTGCAAACACAGACCGCCCTCATCCGGGTGCCGCCATTAAGCCAGAGAAGACATCAAGCAGGTCGGCGCGCTCCGCCTCCGGGCTGTAGTGCTCCTGCACATAGCGGGCGGCGGTCCCCAGGGATTCCAGCAGGGTGGTAGAGCCAGCGTCGAAACGAGCGATCTCCGCCTCCACGACACGAACAAAGGCAATGATGTCGCCCATGGGGACCTCGACACAGAGATCATCGGCAAAATACTCACGACAGCCCATTCCCGAATAACCGATCACACGGCAGCCCCGAGCCATGGCTTCCAGATTGGAGAGAGAAATCCCTTCGGGATGTCCGAAAGCCAGGAAAATCTTCGCCTCTCCCATGATGCGAGCAACCCCAGCCTCGTCCTGATTCTCAATCGGAGTAAGCTTCCAGTTCTGCAAGACATTTCTGCTGCGCAGAATCTGAAGCACCTGCGCAACATCTGCGCCATTCTTGCGGGTCATGAAGGCAATATGATTATGCTTCTGCGAAGCTGGCACCAAGCTGAAACGCTTGAAATCAAGCGAGATATGAATACGCCGGCATTGCAACCCAGGGAAGGCATATTCCAAGTAGCGGCGATTATCCTCAGAAACCACCAGAGTGGCGACGAATACCGGATCCCGATAGGGAGGGAGAGCGCCCTCCCGATCAGCAAAGCCCCGGAAGGAATGGTACGCATTCTGATTGAACAAAACCTTCCTCACAGCAGGCGCAAACTTACGCACATTCGGGCCGGCGTCCTCCGGAAACACCAACACGTCTCTGCGGGTGAGTCGCATGTCACCGAGGGCAACCACGGGAGATGCATGATTGATGGAGTCGTAGCGGAATCCTGCCTTGGGGTGAACCACAGCAGCATCAAAGCCGAGATCACACAAAATCTCGACATGCCGATAGGTGATCTTGTTGCCGCCCGTTGGAGTGGGATTGGCACTGCAGTAATAAAAGATTCTTTCCATCAGCATTCAGGCATTGAATCCAACGCCTACCCCGGCAACCAACCCCGCGTCACCTCACCGGCCATGCTGCTGACCTCCACCCGCAACCAGTGGCGTCCTCCGGGAGCGAACCAGTGCCGCAACACCCGTAGTGGCACATCAGCATCCAATTGGGCCAGCACCGGCGCCTGATGTTCCGGAGCACAGCGCAGACTCAGGCAGGCCTGGCTGAGCAAGGGATCCTGCCCCTGCTCACGTCGACGCACCTCGGGCAAGCGGCGATCACCCCCGCCAGCTGGCAAGGCTGCCGGCGCCATCAGGGCAAAACCCAGCAGGGCTGCCCAGCGCCAGGCTGGCCAGAGTCGCAATGGGGCAGCGCTTGCCATCAAGTTTCAGATATCGAGCTGGGTGAGATCGAGTTCGGCGCTGTGGGTTTCAATGAACTCCCGGCGCGGTGCCACCTTGTCACCCATCAGGATCGTGAAAATACGATCCGCCTGGGCCGCATCTTCAATCTCCACCCGCTTCATCATGCGGGTGCTTGGGTCCATGGTGGTTTCCCAGAGCTGCTTGGGCATCATCTCACCGAGACCCTTGAAGCGCTGAATATTGTAATTGGCCTTTTCGCCGTAACCTTCCAACACCTTCTTGAGCTCGGCCTCGTTGTAGCAATAGTTGTGGTTCTTGCCGCGCTCCACCTTGTAGAGGGGCGGGCAGGCAATATAGATGTAACCCCCTTCCACCAGCGCCTTCTGGTAGCGATAGAAGAAAGTCAGCAGCAAGGTGCGGATGTGGGCGCCATCCACATCGGCGTCGGTCATGATCACAATCCGGTGATAGCGAAGATTCTTTTCCTCGAACTCTTCGCCCTTGATGCCAAGACCAAGCGCCGTGATCAGAGCCTGAATCTCAGTGTTTTTATAGATCTTGGCATCATCGGTTTTCTCGATGTTCAGAATCTTGCCCCGTAGGGGCAAGATTGCCTGGAAGCGACGATCGCGGCCCTGCTTGGCCGAGCCTCCAGCCGAATCCCCCTCGACAATGTAGATCTCGGATTCGCTCGGGTCCCGGGAGCTGCAATCGGCCAACTTGCCGGGCAGGGTGGAGCTTTCCAGCACCGACTTACGGCGTACCAATTCCCGGGCCCGCCGCGCCGCTTCAGCCGCGTTGAAGGCCTGAATCGCCTTTTCCAGAATCAGATCAATCACGCCTGGGTTGAATTCCAGGTACTGGCTCAGCGATTCGCCCACCAGCGTGTCGACGATGCCCCTGACCTCGGTATTACCCAGCTTGGTCTTGGTCTGACCCTCGAATTCAGGATCGGGCACCTTGACCGACAACACGGCAGTCAGCCCTTCGCGGATGTTCTCGCCGGCCAGGTTGGTATCGGCATCCTTGCGCTTGCCACGCTTCTTGGCAAAGGTGTTGAGGGTGCGGGTCAGCACCGTTTTCAAGCCCTCAATATGGGTGCCGCCATCGACGGTACGGATGTTGTTGGCGAAGCCCAGGATGCTGTCGGAATAGGCATCCACGCACCACTGCAGGGCAGCTTCCACCTGCACGCCATCCTTTTCGGAGTTGACGTAGATGATCTCCGGATGCAGTGGATCCTTCTCGGCATTCATATAGGCCACATATTCCCTGATGCCGCCCTGGTAGTGATACACCTCCTCGTGGGCCTCGCCCGCAGAAGAACATGCCGCTTCCCGCTCATCGCGGAAGACGATGCGCACACCGCCATTGAGATAGGCCAGCTCCCGCAGACGGCCCGAGAGGGTCTGGTAATCGAACTCGATGCCCGTGCTGAAGATCTCCCGATCCGGCAGAAAGCGCACCATCGTGCCGGTGCGCTCCACGTCAGCGGATGGCTTGGCCGTCAGGATGCCGATCGGGGTGCCGCGCTCGAAGCGCTGAAAATGCTCCTGGCCCTGACGATGGACGACGACCTCGACCCACTCACTGAGAGCGTTGACCACGGACACACCGACGCCGTGCAGGCCGCCGGACACCTTGTAACCGCCAGCCCCGAATTTGCCGCCGGCATGCAGCACGGTCAGCACCGTCTCCAGGGCGCTGCGGCCGGTGCGGGGATGAATGTCGGTAGGAATGCCGCGGCCGTTGTCGGTGACGCTGGAGGATCCATCGGCATGGATCACCACCAGAATGGCGTCGCAATGGCCGGCCAGGGCCTCATCAACGGCGTTGTCCACCACCTCGTAGACGAGATGGTGCAGACCACGGGGACCCGTGGAGCCGATGTACATGCCGGGCCGCTTGCGCACCGGTTCCAGGCCTTCAAGCACCTGGATCTGTTCGGCGCCGTAGGCGGACTGGACTTTGGTGGCGTCGCTCATTCGGAAGGGGCTCCCCAGGGAACGGGCTCAGGACGGCGGAACCCCGGGGCAGACAGGGGCGCAGGGAGCAGG
>CAIKWV010000533.1 GCA_903831165.1 uncultured cyanobacterium | reverse complement strand
TGCACCTCCACCAGATCGGGCAGGTAGGTGACGGTCTTGGCGACCTGGATCGCGCTGCTCATGCGGTGAACCTGCGGGACGGATGGACGGGGCCTGGAACGGATGTCGATCGGCGGGGCCGGAATCGGGGCTGGACCGGTTGGACCTCCGGTAGCCAGCGCTGGTCATGCGAAGAGGCGCATCAGCCCCGACCCTTCCCCTTGGCGGCCAAGAGAAAATGGTGGGGCCTTGCGCCTATCGAGCTCGCCTTGAGACGAGCGTGGTGATAACGGACAGCGCGCCGGCCATCTCAGATGACAGGGTCGCTGTCACAGGCGATGGCAGGAATGCTGCCGCGGGTTGGGTAGGCAGGGGTGCTGCCGTGATCGACGGTGCCGTAATCGACAAAGGGAGCGCTTCCGCTTCCAGGCCAATGAAACATCATACAACGTCAACCGGCAGCCTGAAGAGGCGAGCGGCGTTCGCCGTACTGGCCAGGGCCACCTGCTCAAGGCTTTCGCCCCGCAGCTGGGCCACGCGCTCGGCGACGTTGAGCACGAAGGCCGGTTCGTTGCGCTTGCCGCGGCGGGGCACGGGCGCCAAGAAGGGGCAGTCGGTTTCGACCAGATAGCGATCGGCGCTCACCTGGCGGGCGCACTGGTGGGTGTCCTCGGCCTTGGGAAAGGTGACGGTGCCGCTGAAACTGATGTACAGCCCCAGCTCCAGGAAGGCCTCCATCTCGGCCGGGGTGCCGCCCCAGCAATGCATCACCCCGGCGGGGCAGCGCCCCTCGGCGGCTCTGGAGCGCAACTCAACCAGCATCGGCTCGGCCGCGTCGCGGCAGTGGATGATCACCGGCAGCTCCAGCTCCACGGCCAGATCCAGCTGGGGCCGCAGCATCTGCAGCTGCTCCTCCAGGTTGCTCTGGCGGAACAGATCGAGCCCCAGCTCACCGATCGCCACCACACGGTCGTCGGCCATAGCGGCCTGGCGCAGCACGGCCGGCGTGTCGTTCTGCCAGTGGCCGGTGTCCAGCGGGTGCACCCCGACCGCGTAGCGCAGCTCGGGGAAGCGGTCAGCCAGGGCGCGGATCGCCGGGATTTCTGCCGGTTCGACGCAGGCGTGCACCAAGGCTTGGACACCGGCCTCGCGCCAGCGCTCCCGCACCGCCTCCAGGTCCTCGTCGAAGTTGCGGAAGACGATGTGACAGTGGCTGTCCACCAACGGGGGCCGCTGCCGGCTGTCCGGGGGCGGGGTCGGCTGGCTCAGGCTCGCGGAGGAAGGGGCCGGAGCGCTGGTGGGCGGGGACGTCAAGGAAAGGTGGATGCGTGGGTGAGGAGTGCCGGGGGTGGGTCCCGGTGATCGCTGTGGGCGCCGGGTTCGCTGCCGTCGGCTGCGGAGCAGGGATGAGGGCGACGCCGATCGAAGCTGTCGCCAGTGCCACAGCGCACCCCCATTGTGACGAATCCGCCCGGCAGCAGGGCCCGGGGCCGGTTGGCGCGGCTTTGGATCGGGGGCTGCCGTACGCCAAGGTGCCGCAAACAGGCTGGCTCCAGCGGCGGGCCATGCGTTGTCACCCAATTCCACCGTTC
>CAIKWV010000532.1 GCA_903831165.1 uncultured cyanobacterium | reverse complement strand
TCCTTAAGGTCGGCGAGCATCTGGGCCGGCGGCAGGGTCTGCAGGTGCACATCGCGGTCGGGATCGATCGCGTGGGCGGCCAGCCAATAGCGCATCAGCAGGTTGTGCATCGAGGCCGGATGCACGATGCCCAAGGTGTGGGGCTCGCGGTTGTGGCTCTGCAGCCAGGCGCGGTAGTCGTCCACGTTGTGGACGCCGGCCTCGGCAAGCCGACGGGCCAGGGTGATGCCGTTGCCGTTGCGGCTCAGGGTGAGGGCGCTCACCACGGGTGTCGGCTGATCACCATGGCCTCCCGCCGTCATCCAGGCGGGCATGCCCGAGGGCATCAGGGCCGCATCAAGGGTGCGGTCGAGCAGGCCATCGGTCACGCCGCGCCAGCTGGTTTCCCGCACCAGCTGCACCTCATCGAGGCCGTGCTTGGCGAACAGCCCCTTGGCCTCGGCCACCGCCAGCGGCGCGCAGGCCGCCAAGGGCACGAAACCCAGATCGAGATTCACTTTCTCCAGGCCGTGGCGGGCGAGCACCTTGTGGGGCTTGGCCTGCCACTGCTTCACCCGCTTTTGGCGGTTGAGGAAATAGATGATCTCCGAGCGAAGACTGTAATAACTGGGGTGGCCCACCACAGTCATCCGCTGGCGAGGGCGCGGGATGTCCACCTCCAGGATGCCGCCGATCTTCGAGCCGGGGCCGTTGGTGAGCATCACGATCCGGTCGGAGAGGAGCACCGCCTCATCCACGTCATGGGTCACCATCACGGCGGTGAGCTGGTGCTCATTGCAGATCTGCATGAGCTTCTCCTGCAGATTGCCGCGGGTGAGGGCATCGAGGGCCCCGAAGGGTTCATCGAGCAGCAGCAGCTTCGGCCGGATCGCCAGGGCGCGGGCGATGGCCACCCGTTGGCGCATGCCGCCGGACAGTTCGCGGGGCAGCTTGTGGCCGGCATGGCCCAGGCCCACCATGGCGATGTGCTCATCGATCAGGGTGCGGCGCTCCCCAGCAGAGAGACCGGGCATCACTTCATCGATGGCCAGGGCGATGTTGTCCTGCACCGTGAGCCAGGGCAGCAGCGAATAGTTCTGGAACACCACCATCTTGTCGGGGCCGGGGCGCTTCACCGTTTCGCCATCCACCAGCACCGTGCCGCCCGTGGGCAGATCGAGGCCGGCGATCATATTCATCAAGGTGCTCTTGCCGCAGCCCGAGTGGCCGATCAGGGAGATGAATTCCCCTTTGCAGATGTTGAGATCGATTCCCTTGAGGGCCTGGTAATGACCACCCCCATTGAGGGGAAAATTCTTCTCGAGATTTTGGACTGCTACGAGGCTTGTCATGGTTTTTACGCGAAGGGGATGGCGTTGGCGGGGCGGCTCAGCGATTGCTCGACCGCTGCGACACGGCGGCTCAAGGGCTGCAGCAGGGATGACAGGGTGCGGATCGGCACCGTGGGATCGCACCAGCTCAGTGGTCGCTGGAGATGCGCTTCTGCAACCAGGTCATCAGGCGATCGAGAATCAGACCGATGGCGCCGATCCAGATCACGCCGAGCACGATGTCGGACACGTAGCTGTTCTGATAGGCATCCCAGATGAAGAAGCCAATGCCAGGCGTACCGGGCATCACGATCTCAGCGGCGATGATCGCCAACCAGGCCAGGCCAATCGAGATGCGCAGGCCGGTAAAGATGTAGGGAAGGGCGGAGGGAATCAGTACCTTGGTGAAGAAGTTCCAACTCGACATCTGCAGCACCAAGGCCACATTGCGGTAGTCCTGTGGGATCTGGCGCACACCCTCGGCGGTGTTAATCAGGATTGGCCAGATGGAAGTGATGAAGATCACGAAGATCGCTGCCGGCTGGTTGTTCTGGAACAACACCAGCGCGATCGGCACCCAAGCCAACGGCGCCACCATGCGCAAGAACTGAAAGAGGGGATCAAAGGCCCGATCCAGGGCCTTGTTGAGACCCACGGCGATCCCCACGGCGATACCCACAATCGCGGCGAGGCTGTAGCCGAGAGCCACCCGGCTGAGGCTGCTCATCGCGTGCAGGAACAGGCCCTTATCGAGACCGCCGCGATCGAAAAAGGGGTAAAACAGCAGTTCGCGGGTGCGTTCCTCGGTGAACAGGCT
>CAIKWV010000531.1 GCA_903831165.1 uncultured cyanobacterium | reverse complement strand
CCGTGGCCGCCGGTTTCTCGCCGCTGGGCTTGGTCTGGGCCTGGCCTTCGCCGGGCGTGGGCGGCTCAGCGGGCTTGACTGGAGCGGGCTGAGCCCCAGGTTCAGCGGGCTTGGAGCCCGGTTCAGCAGGCTTGAAGCCGGAGGGCTGCACCGGACTCACCACCACGCCGCGGGCGGGAGCACCGCCAGGCGAGGGCGGCGCCGCCGGCCGCGAACGCAGCAGCCAGGCCCCACCCAGGACCGCCAGCAGCAGCACCACGGCGCCTGCCAGCAAGCGTGGGGCGGGCAGCGGGATCCGGGGCAGATTCAGCTCAGGCAGGCGCCAGGTCAGGGGGGTTTCTTCGTCCTCGGGGTCTGAATCGCTGAGATCCAGCTGGCCGGGGCTGGGGCTGGCGGGGGGCAGGCTCCAGTCGAAGCTGCTCAGATCGCCGGCTGCGGCGGAGCTGGGGGCCATCGCGGCCGCGTCGCCGGCGGCTGGTGCCAACGGCGCCCCGAAGCTGCGGCCATGGCGCCGGTCCTCCCGCTCCACCCAGGCGACCACGTCACGATCACTGAAATAGGCCTCCAGGTCGGGATCCGCATCGAGATCGCGGTAACCGGGCAGCACATCGCGACCCAGCCAATCGCTGCAGTAGGCACAGAGCTGGGCCAGGGGGTCCTCGCTGTGTCGGGCGGCCCAGGCCTTGAGGTCCTTGTTGGCGCCACCCTCAAAGATGCCGCGGGCCGTGTCCACATCCCCCAGCAGCAGGTGCAGGTTGGCCAACAGCGGCTCGATGCCGCTGCGGCCACTGGCCTGCAGCCGGTCGCGGGCGGCGGCGATGCGCTCGGGCTTGCGCTGGGCGAAACCGGAGGCGGTCAGGGCCGTACTGGCCAGGAAATTGGCGGCGGCGGACCCCTCATCGCCCCAACGGCTGAACAGGTCCACCTGCTCCTGCACGGTGAGAAAGCCCCGGATCTGGCGGAAAAAGGCCTGGAACTCCTCGGCGCTGAAGTCCGGATCACTGTTGGATTCCAGTCCACCGCGCTGGTGCACCAGCTGCTCCAGCAGGGCCAGGCCTTCGGCCCGCTCGCTCTTGGCCGCCAGATCCCGGCTGAGCAGATCGAGCACCCGGTACGGGGTGAGGCGCTCCAGCTCCCGGCTCATGCGTTCGCGCATCTCGGGCACCTGCCCCATGCGCTGCAGCAGCTGCAATCCCTGCCGCAGGATGCCGGCGGCACTTTCAAAATGGCGGCTCTGCTTGGCCTCCTCGGCGGCCGCCAGGCAGGCCAGACCCGCCAACAAGGTGAGGTCAGCTTCGCGGCTGCTGCCCAGGGCGGGGGCCTGGGGGGGCTGCAGGCTGCGGCAGGCCAACTCGAAGCAATCGACCGGCTGGCCCGCTTCCAGCAGCAGCAGCAGGCCCGCCACCTCGCGGCTGCTGGGCACCTCCAGGGCCGCCACCACCGTGCCCTCGCCACTGGCCAGGGCCGTGAGATCGGATTCGTAGGCGACGCGGCGCTCGTCGTCGCTGAGCAGATCGGCGCTGGCCCGCAGCAATTCGGCCCGGGCCTGCAGGGTGTCAGTGGTGAAACCCTGATCGGGACTGCGGTCGAGCCGGGTCGCCAGGGTGCGCAGCACCGTCTGGGCGTCGCTGGCCGGGCTCACGCCGAGAAGGCGGAAATGATCGAGCGGCAGGTCCAACCGACAGTGGCGCACTGGGGCGTGACTGTAGTCAGGAGCAGCAATTCTGACCGTACCCAGGGGACGGACCCCGTACAGTCGCCGGCATGAATCGCCATGGTCACCTGACATGACCCAGGAACTGACCGCCGCACGCACCGCTGCCGAGGCAGCCGCCGCCGCCGCTTCCGTGCCCGCTGAAGCCGGCAGTCACGCCCTGCGCCATCAGGGTCTGTACCCCTCGGAACCCAGCCCGATCAGCCGCGACGAGGGGCTGCTGCTCTACCGCGACATGACCCTCGGCCGTCGCTTCGAGGACAAGTGCGCCGAGATGTACTACCGCGGCAAGATGTTCGGCTTCGTCCACCTCTACAACGGTCAGGAGGCCGTCAGCACGGGGGTGATCAAGGCGATGAAACTCCAGCACGACTGGTTCTGCAGCACCTACCGCGACCACGTCCACGCGCTCAGCTGCGGCGTGCCCGCCCGCGAGGTGATGAGTGAGCTGTTCGGGAAAGAGACCGGCTGCAGCAAGGGTCGCGGTGGCTCGATGCACCTGTTCTCCAAGGAACATCACCTGCTCGGCGGCTACGCCTTCATCGGTGAAGGCATTCCCGTCGCCCTCGGTGCCGCCTTCACCAGCCGCTATAAGCGGGATGCCCTGGGTGATGCGGGCAGCGATGCGGTGACAGCCGCCTTCTTTGGCGATGGCACCTGCAACATTGGCCAGTTCTACGAGTGCCTCAACATGGCGGCCCTGTGGAAGCTGCCGATCCTGTTTGTGGTGGAGAACAACAAGTGGGCCATTGGCATGGACCACAACCGAGCCACCAGTGATCCCGAGATTTGGCGGAAGGCTGCGGCCTTTGGCATGGCCGGTGAAGAGGTGGATGGCATGGATGTGTTGGCGGTCCGGGCCGCCGCCCAACGCGCCGTTGAGCGGGCCCGGGCAGGAGAAGGCCCAACGGTGCTCGAATGCCTGACCTACCGCTTCCGTGGCCACTCCCTGGCCGACCCCGATGAGTTGCGGGCTCAGGAGGAGAAGGAGTTTTGGGCCAAGCGTGATCCCATTAAGCAGCTTGCCGCCCACCTCGTGAGCCAACAGCTGGCTACCCCCGAGGAGCTCAAGGCGATCGAGAAGGAGATCGACGCTGAAGTGGCTGATTGCGT
>CAIKWV010000530.1 GCA_903831165.1 uncultured cyanobacterium | reverse complement strand
TTCATAGGCGTGGCAGATCGCCCCATCAGGGAAACGGGAGAGTGCTTCGATCAGGCTTCGCACCGTTCGCATGGCACCTGCACAGTTCTGGCCCGTTCAAAATTATGACCCTTCCGAAATTCGCATGACCCGTCCGACAGCAGGGAGCCATCTGGGGTGATCGGGGGTGATCACCGCTGGGCCACACACACCGTGACGGACGCTGTCATTGCCTGCGGGAACGGGCCCATGGGTCCCCTTCAGATCGCGCGAATCTGGATCGATGCGAGTCCCAGATTGCCCTGGATCCAAGGCCGGATCCACAGCGGGATGCTCAGCTCGAACCGATCAGCTGAAGCCGGGAGCTGCGGCTGGGCATCATGGAGCCCATGGCAATCGCAAGGGGAACCCTGGGCAGCACGGTGGCAGCACCTGAGGCCCGATCACTGGCGGTGATCGGCACCGACGCCGGCGGCCTGGCGGGCCTGAGCGCCACCAGTCTGGCCCTGCTGCGCGGCGCCAGCCTGGTGGTGGCGCCGGCGCGGCTGCTGCCCCAGCTGGCGCCGTGGTGGCAGGCCGAACAGACGGCCGCCCGAGTGCCGGCGGCGAGCCCCTGCCCCGAGCTGCTGGCCAGCGACAAACCCGAGCAGATTGTCGCGCCTCTGGCCGAAGCCCTGGCGGCTGGCCGGCCGGCGGTGGTGCTCGCCAGCGGCGACCCGCTCTGGTTCGGCATCGGCCGGCTGCTGCTGCAGGCGTTTGCGCCGGAGCAACTGCGCTTCCATCCCGCTCCCTCGAGCCTGCAGCTGGCCTTTGCCCGCATCGGTCGCCCCTGGCAGGACGCCAGCTGGCTGAGCCTGCATGGCCGCGATCCCGAACCGTTGGCCGCCGCCCTGCAGAAGCGGCCCAGCGCCCTGGCGGTGCTCTGTGATCCGGGGGCGGGCGGGGCCGAGAGCGTGCGGCGTCTGCTGAGGGCGTCGGGGCTGGAGGCCGCCTACCGCTTCTGGTTGTGCGAGCGGCTGGGCCATGCGGCGGAGCGGGTGCAGTGCCTCCCCCCACTCGATCCCCTGCCCGCCGATCTCGATCCCCTGCACCTGGTGCTGCTGGTGGCCGCCACTCCGCCGCCGCCTCTGCCCCAGGAGCTGCCCCTGTTCGGCCTCGCCGATGGCCTCTGGCTGCAGCACGCCGACCAGCCCGGCCTGATGACCAAGCGGGAGGTGCGCATCCAGCTGCTGGCCGATCTGGAGCTGCCCACAACCGGTGTGCTCTGGGATGTGGGCGCCGGCGTCGGCTCCGTGGGCCTGGAGGCCCTGCGGCTGCGGCCGGCCCTGGCCCTATGGGCGGTGGAACGTCGCGCCGGCGCCGCGGCCCTGATTCAGGCCAACGCCGAGCGGTTGGGGGTGAAGCCGGCGGGCGTGGTGGAAGGCAGGGCCCCTGAGGCCCTGGAGCCGTTGCCGGATCCCGATCGGGTGCTGCTCGGCGGCGGCGGCCGGGATCGGGCGTCCCTCCTGGACGCCGTGCTGCCACGGCTGCGGCCCGGGGGCCTGGTGGTGATTCCGATGGCCACCGTGGAAGCCCTCGCCGAACTCAGGCCCCGCCTGGAAACCGCCGGACTACAGGTCAGCGTGTCGCAGCATCAGGCCTGGCGCGGAGCCCCCCTGGCCGATGGCACCCGCCTGGCGCCACTCAATCCGGTGCTGGTGCTCAGTGGGCGGAAGGGCTGAGTGCCGGGCTCAGGCTTTCGACACGGATCGCCGTACCGACCCCGATCCCCAGGGCCGCGGCCTGGCCAGCGCCGATCTCCAGCACCCCGTCCACCGCTTGATCGGGGCCATAGCTGCGGCAGGGCAGATGGGGGCAGGGAGCCGCCGGCGCCACGATGGCGATGACGCGACCAGCGCTCACGAACAGCATGTCCAGCGGTTCCGGCGTCTGATGCATCCAGAAGCGGGCGACCGCCGGCGGCTTGTAGCCGAACCACATGCCCCGCAGGGGTGGCAGCGGTCCGCGGCGCTGCAGCCCCATGGCGTACTGACGATCGCTGTGGGGCACCTCCAGCAGAAGGCAGGTGGGCTGGGCGGCCTGGGGTGCCTCGATGCAGGCGCGGGCCGTGATCGGTAGCTGTTGGGGAGGGGAGCCGCTGGGAGCGGGCGGTGCGGCCAGGGCGGCGCTGCAGGCCAGACTCAAGGGGGCCAGCGCCGACAGGGACAGAGGCCGCCAACAACGGGCCCGCGAGCGGAGCGGAGCCAAGCTTGACCTGAGTGGGATCACCATGGCGTCAACAGCCGCAGCTGGCGATTCTGGTCATGACTGGCGCCTGTGCCGGGGCGGCAATGACTCCCCCAGGCAGTAGCCCTGACCGCGCACGGTGTGGAGCAGGCGCCGCTCGCCGGCCTCCTCCAGCTTCTGGCGCAGATAGCGCACGTACACCTCAATCACATTGCTGGCGCAGCTGGCTGGATCGTCCCAGACCTCGCGCAGGATCTGGTCGCGGCTGACCACCTCGCCCCGGTGACGCATCAACAGCAGCAGCAGGGCGTACTCCCGGGCGGTCAGCGCCAGGGCCCGCTGCCCCCGCTTGACCTGGCGGCTGGAGGGAATCAACTGCAGATCGCCGACCTGCAGCAAGGACTCGACCATGCCGGGCCCAGGCAGCTTCAGGTTCAGATGCAGCCGCAGCCGGGTGAGCAGGTCGCTGGGGCCCAACGAGCACAGCCAGAAGTCATCGGCGCCGCTGTTGAGGGTGCGGCAACGGTTGTCCACCGTGTCCTGGTCGATGCCCAGCAACAACGGAATCGGCCCCCAGCGCTGGCGTAGCTCCGCGATCTGGCCATCGCTGCCGGGGGAGAGAACCACGACCTGGGGCGTGGGGCTGCCCTTGCCTGCCACGGAACCGCTGAGCAGTAGCTGGGAGTCCCGCAGGGGGTCATAGCCGGACACCTGCAGGCGGGTGGCCAGTTGCTCCGCTTCTTCCCCCACCAGCAGCACCGCCGCGCTCATGACTCCGGCTCCATCCCATCGAGCCCATTACCAGGTTTGGCCACGTGGGGCAGGCCCCAGCCCAGCTTGTTGCGCAGCACCTGGAAGAACTCGTGGTCCGCCAGGCGCACGAATCGCACCGGTTGCTCGCTGCGGCGCACCAGCACCCGATCCTCGGGCCAGATGTAACAGCCGGCACTGCCATCGACCACCATCATCAGGCGCTCGGGCGTGGCCGGGAACACGGTGACCGGCTCCCTGTCACTGAACACCAGGGCCCGGGAAGCCAGGGAATGGGCGGCGATCGGTGTCAGCTGCAGCACCGGGCAATCGGGAGTGATCACCGGGCCACCGGCACTGAGGGCGTAGGCGGTGGAGCCGGTCGGGCTGGAGAGGATGACACCGTCGGCGGCGATGTCCACCGGCGCATGGCGGCCGATGGCGATCTCGAAGTGGCACATGCTGGTGAGCGGCTCTCGGTGTAGGGCCATCTCGTTGAGGCAGAGCACTTCCCAGCGCCGCTGCTCGCCGCGCATCACGCTCACCACCAGCAGCGAGCGTTCCTCGACGCTCCATTGCGAGGCGATCACCTGGTCCAGGGCCCGATCCAGGTCCTTGAGGTAAGCCTCCGCCAGAACACCGAGATGGCCGGTGTTGATCGTCAGGATCGGCACGCCGATCGGCGCGGTCATGCGGGCGGCGGAGAGCACGGTGCCATCACCGCCCAGCACGATCGCCAGGGGCATCTCGGCATCGAAACCGGGGGGTACGCAGGAGGCATAACCCTTGGAGCGCAGATGCTGATCCGGGTTAGCGAAGCCCACCACCCCGGCGGAGCTGCTGGCGCGCACGACCTCCAGACCCGCCTCCTGCAGGCGGGATTCAATGGTGGCGGCGGTGGCCAGGGCCAGCTCCTTGCCGTCGTTGACGATCAGTCCGACACGGGGCACCGATCGGGGGCGGCGGAGAACCGTCACTTTATCGGCAGCGCCCGATCAGCAGCACCGCATCCATCCGCAGCAAAGGCAGCCGTGGCCCAGGGCCAGGAGCCACCGGCCTCGGGCGTCAGAACTGCTCCAGGAAGCGCAGATCGCTGGTGTAGAGCCGGCGGATGTCATCGATGCCGTGGCGCACCATGCAGAAGCGCTCGACCCCGAGGCCAGCGGCGAAACCACTCCAGCGCTTGGGGTCGATGCCCAGACCCTCGAGCACGGCCGGATCGACCATTCCGCAACCCATCACCTCCAGCCA
>CAIKWV010000529.1 GCA_903831165.1 uncultured cyanobacterium | reverse complement strand
CTTGGCAACGGCCCCATCTTCCGGGGGAGAGAGGCTCCCGCCGCCGCCCCGTAAGACTTGTTCACCTGTCGGATTGTCGGTGGTCGCCCCTGAAATCAGCCGATCCCTACCGGTGGCCTTCGGCCTGGGCTTCGCACCGACCCGTGGGTTCGTGCTCTTCGGGGCCCTCCGCGCCGACCCCAGCACGCACATCCAGGTTGGCTTCGCCCTGGCCCGTGCCCGGATCATCAGGGCGCCCGACCTGACTGGCCGCCGTGGCAAAGCCCAGCATCACCAGCAGGTTGCTGAGGGTCAGGAAGGCCTCCGCACCGCCATGGAGTCCATCCACATCGGCCAGCAGGGCATCAAAGCGCACCTGGGCCACGATCGCCGCCACGATCGTCACCGCCACAAACAGCAGGGTGAGCTGAAAGCCCCGCAGCGCCAGCCTGGGAAAGGCCCGCACCTTGGAGGCCCACCAGAGAAAGGCCAGATAGGGCAACAGCGACAGCACGAAGAAGGGCGCCGGATCAATGGCGGCGAGGCGCTCCAGCGGCGCCGACCAGGCGGGCGTCATGGTGTGGTCTGCTCCACGGGCTGTTGCTGCGGCAGGGGCTGTTGCTGGCGCAGCCGCTGCTGCCGCAGCAGATTCCAGCAGGCGATCGCCATCGTCGTGTTGCCGAGGGTGGTCAGGGCGGCCTGGAACACCACCAGTCCCTTGAGGGCTGGGCTGTTGTCGAACAGGTGCCAGGTGCAAGCCGCCATGGCACTGACCAGGGCGGGGAGCATCGCCAGGGCCAGCCAGCGCCAACCACCTTCGCGCCGGGTTGAGCCGAAGTGTTGCACCGCCAGGATCGCTGCCAGCCATTCGAGCACCGAGGTGACGTGGATCCACCAGGTGCCCAGGGACAGGGCGTGCATCGAACGCTGCCAACAACGCCGGTAATCTACGGATACCGTCCCGGTCCCCCGTGAAACCAGCGCCCAACCGATCCCTGGTGCTGGTTTGCGGCTACTACGGCGAACACAATCTCGGGGACGCTGCACTGCTGCAGGTGTTGCTCAAGCAGCTGCCGTCGGCAGTCACCCCCGTGGTGCAGGCCGGGGATCAGCCCCGGGTCCGGCGGGCCTTCGCGGTGGAGACCACCGACCGCCGCAGCCTGGTCGGGGTTCTGAAGGCCCTGCGGCGCTGCGGAGCCCTGGTGCTGGGGGGCGGCAGCCTGCTGCAGGATTCCACCAGCTTCCGCAGTCTTCTCTATTACGGCGCTCTGATCGTCGCGGCCCGCTGCCAGGGCAAGGATGTGATCCTCTGGGGCCAGGGTCTGGGGCCACTGCGGCGGCGGCGCAGCCGTCTGCTGGCCCGCTGGCTGCTCGGCCTGACCACGGCGATCAGCTGGCGGGATCCCGCCTCCACCCAGCTGGCGCGCCATTGGGGTCTGCGCTGCCTGGAGGGCAGCGATCCGGTCTGGGGGCTGCCGCCCCAGCCCTGGCATGGACACGGCGGACCGATTGTGGTCTGCTGGCGCCCCGTGAGCCAGCTTGATCGCCAGGGGTGGCGCACCTACCTCGAGGCCCTCGATCGCTTGGCGGCCCAGAGCGGCCGACCCGTCCACTGGTTGCCGTTTCATCAGCAGCAGGACCGGCAGCTGCTGGCCTGGCTGGAGCAGCAGGGCCTGCTGCCGGAGCGGCTCAGGCAGGTGAGTCAACTGGTCACGGTCGAAGATCCCCAGGCGGCCATGGCCCAGTTCCAGGCGGCGGGACTGGTGATTGCGATGCGGCTGCACGGGCTCATCCTCGCCGCCTTGGCGGGAAGCCCCTGCGCCGCCCTCAGCTACGACCCTAAGGTGGCGGAGGCGGCTCGGGGCATCGGCTGTCCGTGTCAGGACCTGACCCGCCCCGTGAGCGACGCCCTGCTGCAGAGCTGGCAAGCCTGCATCGATCGACCACCCGATCCGAGCCGGCTGGAGCAGTTGCGGCGCAGCGCCCTCATTCACCGCGAGGTGTTGACGCCCCTCTCCAGCGTCGCCTGATCAATCCGCTCCCCCTTGCTGTCCCAGGCCTCGATCGTCAGTTGGCTCGGGGTGAAGCTGAGCTCGGCGAAGCTGTGGCGACTCAGGGCCCGGGCACTGTTGGGGCCGGGCAGCACCGGCCTCAGCGCGGCTCCGCCACCGCCGACGGTCAGATAGGTGATGCCATCGATCGGTTTGGAGCGCTCGTAGTTGTGCTCATGGCCATTGATGTAGAGCTGCACCCCATAGCGGCGCATCCAGGGCCCCAGTCGGGCCATGGCCACCGGATCGTCGCCATAAAAGCCTGAAGAAAGAATGGGGTGATGGCCCACCAACACCTTCCAGGGTGCCGTGCTGCTGGCGAGGGCCTTCTTCAACCAGGGCAACTGGTGCTGCCAGGCGGCCTTGGAGTTGGTGTCGAGCATGAAGAACTCCACCGGGCCGCGCCGCAGCGTGTACCAGCGACCCTTCATGCCGAACAGGGGGTAACGAATCTGGGGTTCACCGTCGCCGCTGCGGATGTCGTGGTTGCCGTGCACGGCGTGAAAGGGCACCCCGGCCTGCAACAGGGTCCGATAGGGCCGCAGGAAGGTGGCTTCGACCCGGTTGAGATTGCCTTCGTCGTAGATGTTGTCGCCGGCCATGATCACCAGGTCCACCTTGCGGCGGCGATGGGCGGCGGCCATCTGATCGGCCACCGCTTGCTGCGCGGCGTTGCCACCTCCGCTGTCGCCGGTGGCCAGCACATGCAGGGTGGGCGCGCTGGTGGGGGTTGGGCCAGGGGTGGGCTGGACCGCCGGCGTTGCAGCGATCAGGGTCGGTGCCGTGGTTGTTGATGGAGCAGCGGCTGGCGTTGAACCAAGCGATGGCGTCGTCCCTTGCAGGGCATCGGCAGCTGCTTCCCCTGTTGAAACGGGATGCAGAGGTGCTGCCGCTCTCGCTGTTGACAGGGAGAGCGTGGCTCCAGCAGCACCGGCCCCTGGGCGCAGGGCGATGGCCTGGGAGGCGCCAGCCAACACGCTGCCGGCCAGCAGGACAGTGGCCGCCAGCAGGCTCATCCGGCCAGCCCTGTCAGCCCTCAGAGGCAGCAAGGTGCCGATCCGATCGGCTGGGCCGTTGCGTTCCGCTGAAGGTCTGTTGATGGCCGGAGCTGTTGGCAACGCTGAGCTGTTAGCTCTCCCTGGAGCCCGGGTTTGGGCCGCCGAGCCTGGCCTGGCCTGGCTGTTGGTTGCTGCTGGGCCGCTGGATGGACCTGGACGCCGCTGGCTCACCGAGGGATCAACGCTGGCGCTTCACGCTATCGAGCTCTTCTGCCGTTGCAGTTCCGCCAGCACCTCGCGGCTGTGGCCCGAAGGCCGCACCGCCGTCCAGCGCTGCCGCAGGATCCCGTCGGGAGCGATCAGGAAGGTGTGGCGCTGGGAGTAGGGGGCGATCCAGGAGCCGTAGCGACGGCTGACGACCCCGCCTGGATCGGAGAGCAGCGGGAACACCAGGCCCTCGCTGCCGCAGAAGGAGGCATGGGCTTCCTGGTCATCGGCGCTGACCCCGATCACGGTGGCGGATTCTGCCTGGAACGCCGCCAGATCCTGCTGAAACCCCCGGGCCTCGATGGTGCAGCCGCTGGTGAAATCCTTGGGATAGAAGTAGAGCACCAGCCAGCGGCCCCTGAGATCGTTCAGGCCGACGCGGATCGGCAACGGTTCGGACGCCTTGGCGGCGGCGCTGAGGCTGCCGCCAGGGGCCACCCCATCCAGCTCAAAATCCGGCGCCGGTTGGCCCAGCTCCGGCAGCACCCCGCCGATCGCCCAGGCCCTGCGCGGTGCCAGCCCCAGGACCAGCGGTAGCAGCGCCAGGCCGCCGATCAGGGAACGACGTTTCATCGGCAGGGCTGCGGGACCAGTGGATCGGGAACAGGGAAGGGGGCGGGCAAGGTCAACAAAAAAGGTGAAGCCACCGCTGCTCGTCGAGAGCCGGCGTCTTCACCCTGTTGGCAGCAACGATGGATGATGCGTTCAAAGGCGGGCCAGGTTTACGCCCAGTTCCTTGGCGTACTTGCCCAGACCCTTCTTCTGGATGGTCTTGAGGGCGCGGGTGCAGACGCGCAGCTTGACGAAGCGATTGCCTTCGGCCCACCAGAGGCGACGCTCCTGCAGGTTCACCTGCTGCAGCTTCTTGGTGCGCACGTGGGAATGGCTGACGGCCATGCCGTTGTTGGCGCGCTTTCCTGTGAGCTGGCAGACGCGGGACATGGGAATCAGCTGAAAAACTATGGACTGTGGTCAATCACCACCAAAGCACCATACCAAATGGCCCTCAGGGTCAGCACCGGGGGGGATCAGGGCGCCGGCAGCCGATCGCCACTGTGACTGTCGAACCAGTGTTCGTGTTCGCTCTGCCAGCCCAGCTGCAGGCTCTCGGGCAGCTCCTGCTCCGCCGGCAGCAGCATGCGCAGTTCCCCTTGGGCACTCTCCAGCCAGAACAGCTGCTGGTTTCCCCACCATTCCCGCCGCTGCACCCGAGCCGGCAGGCCACCGGCAGGGACCGGCCGCAGGTGTTCCGGCCTCAGGCCCAGCTGGCGGCCGGCGGCCGCCGGCCAGAGATTGATGGCCGGCCGTCCCAGAAAGGCCGCCACAAATCGATTGGCGGGCCGCTCGTAGAGCTCTCGGGCGCTGCCGCCCTGCTGCAGCTGGCCGTCGCGCAGCACGGCGATGCGATCGGCCATGCCCATCGCCTCCGGCTGGTCATGGGTGACATAGACCACCGGTTGCTCGCGGCCGCAGAGCAGACGGCGCAGTTCCGGCCGCAGCTCCTCCCGCAACTGGGCGTCGAGGTTGCTCATCGGTTCATCGAGCAGCACCAGCCTGGGTTGGCGCAGCAGGGCCCGGGCCAGGGCCACCCGCTGGCGCTGGCCCCCGGAGAGCTGGGCCGGCCGCCGCAGGCTCAGCTCCCCCAACTGCAGCAACTCCAGCACCGAGGCGATCCGGCTGTCCCGCTCCTTGGCGGCCATGCCTCGGATCCGCAAGCCCAGGGCCAGGTTGTCGGCCACGCTCAGATGGGGATAAAGCGCGTAGCTCTGGAACACCATCGCCACGCGGCGCTTGCCGGCGTCCTGCCGGGTGATGTCATCGCCATCCAGCAGAATCCGGCCGCAGCTGGCCGGATCGAGACCCGCCAGCAGCCGCAGGGTGGTGGTCTTGCCACAACCGCTCGGTCCCAGCAGGGCCAGGCATTCCCCAGGGCCCACCTCCAGGTTCAGGTCCGCCAACAGGCTGCGCTCCCCCAGCCGGCGGCTGAGGCCCTCGATCCGCAGGCCAGGGATAGGGCTGAAAGGCTCAGGCATGGAACGGATCATCCCTTGATGGCTCCCTGGGTGAGACCGCTGACGATCGAGCGCTGAAAGATCAGCACGATCAGCAGCAACGGCAGGCTGCCGAGCACGGTGGCGGCGGCAAAGGCCCCGTAGGGCACGGTGAACAGCGACGAGCCGGCGATGCGAGCGATCGCCGGCGGCAGGGTGAGCAGCTCGGGGCGGCTGATCCAGGTCAGGGCGATCGGGTACTCGTTCCAGCTGAACAGGAACACCAGGATCGCCGTGCTGGCCAGGCTGGGGGCCAGCAGGGGCAACAGCACATGGCGCAGGCGCTGGGGCAGGTCCAGGCCTTCGAGCCGGGCCGCATCCTCCAGCTCCGGCGGCAGGTCGGCAAAGGCTGCCCGCAGCAGCAGCACCGCCAGCGGCAGGCACAGGGCCGCATAGGGAAGGCTCAGGGCCAGCAGGTTGTTGGCCAGACCCAGGGCGCGGGCCAGCTGCAGCAGGGCCAGAAACAGCAGCACCGTCGGGAAGATCGCTGTGGCCAGCAGGGTCAGGGTCACAGCCCAGCGCAGCCGACCGCCCTGGCGCTGCAGGCCGTAGGCGCAGGGCACCGCCAGGGCGAGGGTCAGGGCCGTGGTGGCGGCACCGACGACGGCACTGTTGAGCAGGTAGCGCCAGATCGGCGGCTCGGCCGACCACACCTGCCGGTAGTTCTCCAGGGTCCAGTAGGCACCGGCCTCCACCCCGGTCCCCTGCACCAGCGCCTCCGGCGTGACCAGGGAGGTGTAGAGCTGCCAGGCCAGCGGGGCCAGGCTCCAGAGCAGCAGCAGGCTTCTCATCGGCTGATCTCCAGGGGGCGGCGGCGCAGCAGCAGCCAGCCGCAGGCGGTGAGCAGCACCAGCAGCAGGAAGGTGGCGATCACCAGGGTGGCGCTGTAGCCGAAATCCAGGAAGCGCATGGCGTTGTGATAGGCATAGAGGGCCAGGCTCTCGGTGCTGCCGGCCGGGCCGCCGCGGCTGAGCACCTGGACCAGATCGAACACCCCCAGGGCCTGGGCCAGACGAAACAGCAGGGCCAGGCTGATCCAGGGACGCAGCAGCGGCAGGGTGAGGCGGCGCAGGATCTGGCCGGGGCTAGCTCCCTCCAGGACCAGACTCTCTTCCAGTTCCGCCGGGATCGACTGCAATCCCGCCAGCAGCAGCAAGGCCACGAACGGCGTCGTCTTCCAGACATCGGCGATCACCGTGAACAACCAGGTGCTGGACGGGGTGGTGAGAAAGCCGTAGGGGGCCATGCCGAAGGCCTTGAGAATGGCGTTGAGGGGTCCGTAGGGATCGTTGTAGATCCAGCGCCAGCCGAGGGCCAGCACCGTGGTGGGCAGGGCCCAGGGCAGCAGGGCCAGGGCCCGCAGCCAGCCCCGGCCCCGCCCCGGTCTGTGCAGCACCAGCGCCATCGCCAGGCCCAGCCCCAGCTCCAGCCCCACCGACACCCCGGCGAAGCGCAGGGTGCTGGCGGCGTCCTGCCAGAAGCGGGCATCGCCCAGCAGGCGCTGCCAGTTGGCCCCGTCGTTGGCGAGGGGGGCCAGGCCGGTCAGCACCGAGCTGGCCTGGGTGCTCAGCCAGGCCGAATCGAGCAACGGCCAGGCGAACACGATCGCCAGCAGCACCAGGGCCGGCGCCATCAGCAGCACATTGACCAGGCTCGGATTCATGCGACCCCCTGCCGGCGTTGTGCCTGCAGCCTGCCCGAGGCGTGGCTGCTCTTCGAGACCGCTTGCTTGAGCAGCGGCCCGGAGGCGGTGTGCTCGCCCGCAGCTGACTCGATCAGCACGGCGCTCTGGGTCTGGGCCTTGCCCATGGCTCCGGCCGCCGTGCCATCGGTGGTGAGCAGGCCATTCACCTGCCGTTGCAGCAGGTCACTGAGCTGGGCATAGAGGGGGGTCAAAGGCCTGACTTCCGGGCCCTGCTCCAGGGCCTGGCGTTGCACCGCCAGCAGCGGGTGCTTCAGCTTCAACTCGGGGTCCTCGTAGAGGGAGGCCCAGGTGGGGGCGTAGCCCTGATCCAGCACCAGGGCCTTCTGGGTTTCGGGCCCGGTGAGCCAGCGGATCACCTCGGCCGCCTCGCGCGGGTGGGGGCTGCCGGCCAGCAGGGAGAGGCCCCAGGTGCCGAGGGTGCCGCCGCTGCTGTGGCCCGGCGCCGAGACCACGGTGGTGACACCGACCTTACCCACCACCGGTCCGCCGCCTCTTTCGATCTCGCGCCAGGCATAGGGCCAGTTGCGCAGAAAGGCGGCATCGCCGGCAGCGAACAACTGCAGGGCTTCATTTTCAGCAAAATCGGCGACGGCCTCGGGGCTGACGCCGGTGCGCACCAGATGCACCAGCCAGTCGGCTGCGGCGATCGCCCCGGCGGAATCCAGCTGGGTCTGGCCGCCGGCGCGGCCGCTACCGGGCTGCCACCACTGGCCACCGAAGGCGTGGATCATCTCCAGCATCACGCAGCTCAGGCCCACGTACGGACGGCCCTGCCAGACGTAGCCCCAGCGCACCTTGCCTTCGGCCTGCAGTTGCCGTGCCACCGCCTCCAGCTCCACGATGTTGCCGGGAGGGGCCGCCATCAGGTCGGTGCGCCAGTACAGCAGGCCCGTATCGCCGTTGAGGGGCATCCGCCAGAGATGGCCGCCGAAGGCATTGCCCTCCCTGGCTCCGGGCACCATCGCCTCGAGGGCGTTGTCCCCGAGCAGCCCTTCAAGCGGCATCAACCAGCCGGCGGCCGCGTACTTGGCCGTCCAGCTCACATCCATCATCAGCAGGTCGTAGGGGGTGTCCCCCAGCAACAGGCCGCCGATGGCCAGGTCCGACATCGCCTCGGTATCGAGGGGGCCGCGGGCCACCTCCACCTGGAGCTGGGGATGGTCCCGATTGAAATCAGCCACCAGGGAGGCGGTGGCATCCACGAACGGCGAGGGCATCAGCACCCGCACCGTGGTGGCCGCCGCCACCGGCCTGGCCAGCAGCGCCGCCGGCAGCAGGATCAGCAACAGCCCCAGCACCAGGGCCGCCCACGCGGGCCTCTGACTCCGTCCAGGCCTCCGTCGCTCTCCGGTTCGGGCCATGGAGACGACGGGTCAGTGCCTGGACCCTAATCAGCGTCACGTCCTGCGGCAAGACGCCGCCGCAGCAGGTTGCGGTCGGCGTCAAAGCCAGCTCTGGCTCAGAGTGAGCGCTGCATCAGCCGACCCATCAGATCGCTGCTGCGCTGTTGGAAGCCGGCCAGCTGGTTGGGCTCCAGGCCCCCGACGGCGAGGCGGGCG
>CAIKWV010000528.1 GCA_903831165.1 uncultured cyanobacterium | reverse complement strand
TGGAATCCACCTTGGCGCGGGGCTGCGAGGTGGTGCTCGACGGCTCGGTGGACCGGGAGATCTGCCCCCTGAACCTGGCGCCCACCGCCAGCACCGCCGTGGCGATGGCGATCGGCGACGCCCTGGCGGCGGTGTGGAAGGAGCGGCGCGGCATCTCCCCCCAGGACTACGCCATCAACCATCCGGCCGGCTCCCTGGGCAAGCAGCTGACCCTGACCGCCGCCGACCTGATGGTGCCGGTGGCCCGGCTGACGCCGCTGCTGGCCACCACGACGCTGCCTGAGGTGATCGCCCATCTCACCGCCGATGGCGTCGGCGCCTGCTGGGTGGCCCAACCCGAGGCCCCCGAACGCATCTGGGGGCTGATCACCGACGGCGATCTGCGCCGCGCCCTGCAGCAGCACGGCGCCCAGGACTGGAGCCAGCTGACCGCCGCCGATCTGATGACCGCCGATCCGATCACCGTTGACGGCGACACCCTGGCGATCACCGCGATCGAACAGATGGAGCGCAACCGCCGCAAGGCGATCGCCGTGCTGCCGGTGACCTCCGCCGACCAGCGGATGCTGGGATTGCTGCGGCTGCACGACCTGGTGCAGGCGGGCCTGACCAGCGCCTAGTCCGGCTGGGCCGCCGCGATCTGCCGGGCCTGTTCGAGCTGTTCGGCGGTGTCCACCGACAGCGACTCACCCTCGACCGCAAAGGTGCCGATGCCGATGCCCGCCTCCAGCAGCCGCAGCTGCTCCAGCTTCTCGATCTCCTCCAAAGGCGAGGGCGGCAGCGCGTTCCAGCGCGCCAGCACATCGGCCCGATAGCCATAGATGCCGACATGGCCCCAATAGGGCACATGGGCGTGCCAGTCGGCGGGATCCACACCCCGCACATGGGGGATCGCCGAGCGGGAGAAATACAGGGCGCGACCGTCGGCCGCCACCAGCGTCTTGACGACATTGGGGTTGTGCACCTTGTCGGCTCCCATCCGGTACACCGGCGTCAGCACCTCGGCCGCCGGCCCCAGCCGTTCGAACTCCGCAGCCATGGCGTCGATCACCCCGGCGTCGATGAACGGCTGATCGCCCTGGACATTGAGGATCACCGTCTGCTCGGCCGTCGCCCCCGCCAGCTCCACCATCAAGCCCACCACCGAGGCAATCCGTTCGCTGCCGGACCCGCAGTCCGCACTGGTGGCGATCGCCGGGAAGCCCCAGCGGCCGGCGGCACTGATCAGCTCCTCACTGTCGGTGCAGAGCACCACCGCCTCGGGGGAGCGGGCCAGGCGGCAGCACTCCAGCACCCGTTGCAGCATCGGCTTACCGCCGATGTCGGCCATCACCTTGCCGGGCAACCTCGACGACTCCAACCGGGCCGGCACCGCCACCACGTAGCGCATCGGGTCTTCCCCCTGATCAGCGCTGGAGCCTAGAGCTGCCAGTCGGCGCTGGCCTGCCGGGCCCGACGCACCAGCTGCAGCACCGAATCGGCATCCGCCTCCGGCCGCTCGCCGGCGCTCACCGCCCGGTAGAGATCGGCCACGCGCCAGCTCTCGGTGGCCGGATCGGAGCCATGGCGGGGGATCAGGTGCAGATGGAAATGGCGCGCCCCCTCCCCGAAGGCGATCGCATAGACCCGCTGACAGCCACTCAACTCCCGCACCAGGGCGGAACTGCGCTGCAGCATCGGCCCCAGGCCGGCAACTTCCTCGGCATTGAAGTCAACCGGGCCGCCGACATGGCGCAGGCTGTCGAGGATCAGCCAGCCCACCAGCGGCGCCGGCAGGGGATGGTGGCGCAATAGCCAGGGGCCGAAGCGACCGATCGCCAGATCCCCTGGCCCGGCCGCAGCGGCGATCGGGGACTGGGTGAAACCGGAGCTGGCCAGAGCCCCATGGATGAGGCACACGCCACAGTTGGGAGGGTCGATCATGCTGCGAAACTCGGGCCAGAGGAACGCCGCGCCCATCGCCACTTTCCCCCATCCAGCCCCGCACCCCGAAACAGGCGACGGCGAGGCCGCCGGCATTGAACGGATCGTCGTGGTGACGGTGGCCTATGCCAGCGCCGGGGTGCTGCCGGCCCTGGCCAGGGATCTGGCCGCCCAGTCCAGCCCGCCCGAAGCCTGGCTGCTGGTGGACAACAGCCCCCAATCCGCTCCCCTGCAGCCCGATGAGCTTTCGGGTGCCGCCAGCCGACTGCGGCTGCGGCTGATCAGCGGCCGCGAAGGCGATGGTTTCGGGGCTGGCTGCAACCGGGCCCTCGATCAGCTGGCCGAGGAGCACTGGCCGGGCTGGGTGTGGCTGCTCAATCCCGACACCGGCCTGCCCCGCGGCGATGAACTGGCCAGCCTGCAGGCCCAGTTGCGGCAGCTGCCGGCGCAGGCCCTGGTGGGCACGGCCGTCGCCGATGGGGAAGGCGGCTACGAATCCAACGGTGGCTGGTTCAGTTCTGGTCTCAGCTTCCGCGGGCGGCGCTTGCAGCCCAACGCCGCCCTGCGGGACGAGCCGGCCGCCCCCCTGGCCCTCGACTGGCTGAGCGGCTGCAGCCTGGCGCTGCGACCGGCCGCCCACCAACCCGTTGCCGCCCGCTTCGACGAACGCTTTCCCCTCTACTACGAGGACATGGATCTCTGCCGGCGCCTGGGCCGCCAGGGAGCGCCGGTGCTGTGGCTGGGGCAACCGCTGATCGTGCATCGCAAGGGCACCGGCAGCCAGGCGCCGGGGCCAAGGCGGCTGCAGCTCTCCAGCCTCAGCTATCTGCGCTTTCTGCGCCGCTACAGCCCCGGCTGGGTGGTGGCCCTGCGCAGCCTGCGGCTGCTGCTGTTGACCCTGCTGCGGTTGCCGCTGCGGCCGCGCTGCAGCCTGGCGGTGCTGCAGGCGATGCTGACCGTGTTGCGGGAGCCCGCCTGAGCCCATGCGTTCCGCCGAGCCCCTCTGCCGCGCCACGCCGCTGGCCCTGTTCAACGGCAGCTACCTGAGCCACAAACCCACCGGCATCGGCGTGGTCGCCCGCGATCTGGTGCAGGCCCTCGATCCGGCCCTGGTGCCCCTGCTGGACCCCCTGGCGGGCGGACGTCCGGGCAGCCTGCCGATCCCCGACACCCTCTCGCCGGAGCACGGCCGCCGCGGCCATCTGGAACGGCTGCTCTGGACCCAGAACCAGCTGCCCCGGCTGCTGCGCACCAGCGGCGCCCCGCTGCTGCTGTCGCCGTTGCC
>CAIKWV010000527.1 GCA_903831165.1 uncultured cyanobacterium | reverse complement strand
GAGGCCGGCCTCGCTGAGCGACGCCTGGAAGGCCCGCCAGCGTGTCTGGTCGTGGTCGCAGTTGCCGCTGCTGCGGATCGATTGCAGCACCGGTCGGAGGTAGTCCCGGTTGCGGGCCGCCAGGTCCGCCGGCAGGCCCTGGAACGGGGGGCGACCCTGCTGCAGCCGGATGGTGTTGATCGCGGCCTGCAGGGCGCTGGCGCTGGCATCGGTGGCAGCGCCAGCGCCTGAAGTGGGGAAGGCTTTCAGGTTCGGGTAGGCCCGTTGCAGGAAGTTGAGCAGGGCCTGCTGGTGACTGAGGGGCGTGAGGAAGCCCTGGAACAGTGGTCCGCTGAGAATGGCGGCCACCTGCTCTTCGCTGAGGCGGCGGCGATCGCTGACCCGGCCGTCGGGTCCCAGGCTGACTCGGTTTCCTCCGAACACGGCCGTGGGCCGCTCGTCGGGGGACGGCTTGTTGCTCTCTGGCCCTTCGACCATGACCTGGCCTTCGAGCACGGTCAGTTCGGCCTGGCCGGCCTCGGTCACGCTGATCAGGTAGTTGGTGCCCCGCACACTGAGGCGGCTGGAACGGGTGCAGCCGTTCTGGGGCCCCGACACCAGCACCTGTCCCTTGGTCAGGAAGAAACAGCTGGTGCCGAGCTTCATCTGGGAGAAGCGGTTGATGCGGGCCGTGCCGCCGGCCTGGAACGCCATCTGGGCGCGGCTGTTGCCGGTGCGCAGCCGATCCGGCGTCTTCGCCCCATCGCGGACCTTGGCCTGTTTCTGTTCGATGTAGAACTGATTGCCGTCGAGGATCTCCTGCACCGTGGCGGCGTTGCCCTGGGCGGCCGCGGCCCCGGCGGGGAGCCGTCCCACCAGCCCGGCGATCGAGGCGGTGAACAGCAGCCAGATGCCCAGCGGAACGGTCCACCGGTGTCTCCCGGGTCCGCGCGGAGTTCCGCGCAATGGTCCGCACCGTCGGCGAGCCATGGATCTGAGAGGGGATAGGGCCATTGTGCGCGACCCAGCCGCAGAACCGGGTCCGTATTGAACATCCTGACCTGGGGCGCCCAGCCGCTGCGGGACGGTCAGCTGCGCTGTCATCAGCCGCCTGGCCAACGGGCAGGCTGAACCGAGAGCCGCAGGCTGCGGAGCCGAGGGGGCACCCGCCGGACGTTGGTGGCCCCCAATGGTTCGCAACGGCGGCCTGGCCAGGGTTGTCGGGGCCGGGGTGGGGGGCTTGCCATGTCTCGCTGAGGAGCAGCCGGAAGGCGCCGGGTTCAGGTTGACCAGGGCGGAGGGCCGCGGGTCGGCGCCACAGGGCGCCGGGTAGTTTCGGATCCGCGTTGTTGGCTGGCTGGATCGATGCCCCAGGCCCCCACCCATCGGTTGCTGCTTGGACTGGGCCTGAGCGCTCTGGTGCTGGGTTCGGGTTGTGTGGGGCGGCCGGGCCTGGCGCCGCGGGCCGGAGCCGAGCCGGTGGGCGGCCAGCCTGCCGCCCCGACCACGCCCCTGCCGATTCCAGCGGCCCCCGCGGCGGCTCCGCTGCCGGGTGCCCCCGGCGGATCGACGCTGGAGCCTCCCGTCAGCCCTGGCCCTGCCAGCCCTGGCTCCGCCAGCCCTGGCTCCGCCAGCCCTGGCTTCGCCAGCTCGGGCTCAGCGGCCTCCGGTTCAGGCAGCCCGGGCTCCGGCAGCTCCGGCCCCGCCAACGCTGGCCCGCTCAGCAATCTCCCCCCCGTCAGCCTCCCTGTTCTGCCTGGCGATCCATCCCTGCCCGCCGCCGCCGGTCTGCGTTATCCGCTGATGCCCGCCGATCCGGCCGCGATCGCGGCGCTGTTGGCGGCCCTGGAGCCCGCCCTGCGCTCCCCAGCCACCCCGCAAGAGCAGCTGGCGGTCCTGGGTCATCAGCAGCAGGTGATCTACCGGGTGTTGGCCTACCGCCAGGAGCTGGCGCAACAGGTGCGAGCCCAGCTGCCCGCCCGCTGGCAGGGGGTGTTCGACCATCACATCGCCGCCCGGCGCGAGTTCATCGCCATGCATCCGCCAGGCCGGCAGCGGCCCGCCCAGCTGCCGGCCTGGCGGATCATCCAGCCGGAACCGGCCGAGAAACTGCTGGGCTATTACCGCGAGGCCGCTGCGGCCACGGGCATTCCCTGGCAGGTGCTGGCGGCGGTGAACCTGGTGGAAACGGGCATGGGCCGCATTGATGGCATCTCCGTGGCCGATGCCCGCGGTCCGATGCAGTTCCTGCCTTCCACCTGGGCCGAGCCCGGTGTCGGCAACGGCACCGACATCCGCGATCCCCGCAGCGCCATCTTCGGGGCCGCCCGCTATCTGGTGCGCCGGGGCGGCCTCAAGGACATCAGCAAGGCGCTCTGGGGCTACAACAACAGCGACCATTACGGGCGGGCCGTGCTGCACTACGCCGCCCTGCTGCGCGACGATCCGGCCGCCTACGCCGGTCTCTACCACTGGCAGATTCACTTCGTCTCCAGTGCCGGCGATCTCTGGCTGCCGGTGGGCTACAACGAACCTCGCTCCATTCCCGTGTCCCTGTGGCTGGCCAAACAGCCGGCCGGCCGGCCTCCGGCGGGCTCCTCGGGCTATTGAGCTCCGGCGGCTTGCCGGGAGAAGCCCCAGCGCTTGTGGGCCGTGTCGGCGGCCAGCACCAGCAGGGTGGAGAGACCCATCAGGGGTAGCCAGGCGGCGGGGAAGGGCGCATGGTCGAAGGCGGCGGCCAGGGCAGGGATCAGCACCAGGCTGCCGGCCACCAGCGGTTCGCTGAGCAGGCCCAGCCAGAGCAGGCGGTTGGGGGTTCGCAGCCGTTTCCAGAAGGGCAGCGTCTCACTGCGGCAGGCCAGCAGGGCGCCCATCTGGCCTGCCACGATCAAACAGAAGGTGACGGTGGCGGCCTGGTGCTGAATCGCCATCAGCGCCGCCGGGGCGGTGTGATGCAGCAGCTGGGGGGCGAGCCTCCGCAGGTCGCTCAGGCCGACCCCGTGATGGCGCCAGACCAGCAGGTAACCGGCCATCGCCGTCAGGGCCTCCGCCAGCCCCAGCACCAGGTAGGAACGGGTCATCACGCTCCGGTCCAGCAGGGCTTGGCCACGGGGCCGGGGCGCAAGCCGCATCACCCCAGGCTCCGGAGATTCAGCTCCCAGCCCCAGGGCCGGCAGGATATCGGTGCCCAGATCCACGGCCAGGATCTGCAGCACCGTCAGGGCTGCAGGCAGTTTGAAGGCCACCATCGCCAGGAACGGCGCCGCTTCGGAGACATTGGCAACCAGGATGTAGGTGATGAACTTGCGGATGTTGTTGACGACGCCTCTGCCGTAGTGAATCGCGGCGACGATGGTGGCGAAGTTGTCATCGAGCAGCACGATGTCCGCGGCTTCCCGGGCCACGTCGGTGCCGCTGATGCCCATCGCCAGGCCCACATCGGCGGCCCGCAGGGCCGGGGCGTCGTTGACGCCGTCGCCGGTGACGGCCACCACCTCCCCCAGGGCGCGGTAGGCCTGCACCAGCCGCAGCTTCTGCTCCGGTGCCATGCGGGCGAACACGAGCCGGTGGCGGTATTTGAGCAGCTGCCGCAGCTGCAGATCGCTGATCAGATCGAGGGTGCCGCCATCGATCACCCGCACCGGATCGGCGCCGTCGCCCTGGTGACCGAAGGCGCCTTCGACATGGTCCGGAGCCTCCAACAGGCCGATCTGGCGGGCGATCGCCTGGGCGGTGAGCCCGTAGTCGCCGGTCACCATCGTCACCTTGATGCCCGCCTCCTGGCACTGGCGGATGGCGTCGGCCACCTCCGGACGGGGTGGGTCGTACAGCCCCAGTAAGCCGAGAAACATCAGTTCGTGCTCCAGCGTTTCCGGCTCGGCGCTCAGCAGGGCGTCGTCGCCGGGCCGGATCGCCACGGCAATCACCCGATAGCCCTTACTGGCCAGGGTGTCATTGGCACGCACCACCTGCTGGCGCATCGCTTCGTTCAGAGGCAGGGGCCCCGCCGGGGTGATCCAGCCGCCGCAGCTCTGCAGCACCTCGATCGGGGCTCCCTTGGTGATCGTTAGCAGAGGTTTGCCGATCCCCTGGGGCGCCACGGTTGCAGCCATCGCTCCTGCGCTGACAGTTGCCATGGCCGAGGCCATGGCGATGGGAAGATCGTCGTCACCGGCTGACCACTCCACCAGCACCGACATGCGGCGGCGATGGGAGTCGAAGGGCACCTCCCGATGGCGCCGGTGCCGCTGCTGCAATTCAGCGGGAATCAGCCCGGCGGCGGCGGCGGCCAGCAGCATCGCCGTTTCCGTCGGATCGCCGATGGCCTGCCAGGTGGGATTGGCGTCACCACCGCTCCGGGTCGGGTCAGGTTCGAGTCGGGCGTTGCTGCAGAGAGCGGCGCAGCGCAGCAGCAGGGGGTTGAGGACATCCGCCTGGTCCGATTCGCCGCCGGGCATCCAGGTCTGCTCCACCGCCATGCGATTGCTGGTGAGGGTGCCGGTCTTGTCACTGCAGATCACGCTCACCGAGCCCAGGGTCTCCACCGCCGAGAGCCGGCGCACCAGGGCCTGGCGGCGGGCCATGCGCTGCACGTTCAGGGCCAGGGTGAGGGTGACCTGGGGCAGCAGGCCCTCGGGCACGAAGGCCACGATGATGCCGACGGCAAACACCAGGCTTTCCATCGGAGCCATGCCGACGAACAGCACGCTCAGTCCGAAGCTGATCAGCCCGGTGGAGAGGGCGATCAGGGTGATCGTGTGCACGATGCGCGCCACCTGCTGCTCCAGGGTGCTGATCGCCCGGCGGGTGCCGGCGGCCAGGTGGGCCACCTGGCCGAACTCGGTTTCGGCGCCGGTGGCGTAGACGATCGCCTCGCCGCGGCCGGAGGCGATCGCGCTGCCCGCCAGCACCAGATTGGGCCGTTCAGCGCTGGCGATCCGCATGCGCGCCGGATCGTTGACGATGGCCTCGCTGTGGCGGGCCACCGGCAGGGATTCGCCGGTCAGCACCGAGAGGTCGAGGCAGAGATCGTGGGCCACCACCAGGCGGCAGTCGGCCGGTACCCGGTCCCCCTCTTCCAGCAGCAGCCGATCACCGCTGACCAGGTCCTCGGCGTTGAGAAAGCCCAGCTGGCCGTCCCG
>CAIKWV010000526.1 GCA_903831165.1 uncultured cyanobacterium | reverse complement strand
TGTAGGTGTTGGTGTCGCTGCGCGGGCCGGGATCCAGGCCCCGCTCGATGCCATCGAGACCTGCCGCCAGTACGGCCGCCTGCAGCAGATAGGGATTGGCAGCGCCGTCGGCGAGGCGCAGTTCCAACCGCTGGTCGTCGGGGATACGCACCAGGTGGGTGCGGTTGTTGCCGCCGTAGCTGATCCACGCCGGGGACCAGGTGGAGCCGGAGCTGGTGTCGGCGCGGGCCAGGCGCTGGTAGCTCGCTGGCACCGGATTAGTGATGGCACACAACGCTGGCGCATGCTCCAGCAACCCTGCCAGAAATTGGTACGCCAATCGGGAGAGACCCTTCTCGCCGGCTGGGTCGTGGAACAGATTGCGCCCATCGCCATCCCACAGGGACGCATGCAGATGGGCGCCGTTGCCGGTGAGCCCGGCGATCGGCTTGGGATCAAAGCTGACCGCGCAGCCATGCTGTTCGGCCAGGCTGGCGGCCATCACCTTGAAAATGGCGTGCCGGTCGGCGGTGGTCAGGGCCTGGGCATAGGTCCAGTTCAGTTCAAACTGACCGTTGGCGTCCTCGTGATCGGCCTGATACGGCCCCCAGCCCAGGACCTCCATGGCACCGATCAGGTCGCTGATCAACGGATAGCGGCGCATCAGGGACAGCTGGTCGTAGCAGGGCTTGATCTGCTGATCCAGGCGGTCGGCGACGCCACCTTCGAGCGGATCGAGCAGGAAGAACTCTGCCTCGACACCGCTGCGGAACTCCAGACCCAGGGCCGCCGCCCGCTCCAGCTGCCGCTGCAGCACCCGGCGCGGCGATTGCTCCAGCGGCACCCCCTCCACCGACAGATCGGTGGCGACCCAGGCCACCTCGGGTTGCCAGGGCAGCACCATCAGGCTGGCCGGATCGGGATGGGCCAGCACATCCGGATCGGCGGGCGTCATCGCCAGCCAGGCGGCAAAGCCGGCGAAGCCAGCCCCGTTGGCGGCCAGATCGGCCACGGCGGAAGCCGGCACCAGCTTGGCTCGCTGCACGCCGAACAGGTCGGTGAAGGAAAAAAGGAAATACCGGATACCGCGATCGGCGGCGAAGCTGGCCAGGTCGGTCATCGGGGCAGTTGGGGCGTGCGAAGGATGGCGGAGCGGGGGGCGCGGGCCTGGAGCTCAGTCCGGCGAGCCGGCACCAGGCAGCCGGAAGCGGGTCACGGGCCATGGGGATCTGCCGGCAAGCGACAGGAAAGGGCACGGCCTTGGCCATGGGCCTGGGAGGGAAACGGGAAAGCCGGATCCGCTCGGGGCGAGGAGTGATGGGTCGGGGGCCGGGGATTGGTCGTCGCGAGTGCGTGTCTAAGGCGATCCGGCGCTGCCCCAGGTTCAGGGTGGGCCGAATCGAGAGTTAGCCGTTCGCTTCTGGCGCTGCCCGCCGCCTTCAGCTGCCGCAGAGTTCCTCCACCACGGCGCGCAACTGGGCCTGCTCGGCGAGGCTGCCGCTGGGATTGCCGGCCCGGTGGCCCAGGTCCGATTCGAGCACCTGCAGGCTGGCCCCGGGAATCAGGGCCGCTTCGGCGGCGAGATCGGCGGGGGGAAAGTAGAGGTCATGGCGGCCGGCCACCACGGCGCAGCGGGCCTGAATCCGCCCCAGGGCTTCAGCGAGGTCGGCGTCGCGGTCACCGCTGGCGATGCCGGCGGCGGCGGCCACATCACAGGCCAACCAGACATCGAGCATGGCGATCAGATCGCGGGGGTCGTGGCGGCGATAGGCGGGCAGCCAGGCCTGCTCCACGTAGCTCTCCACATCGGCATGGCCCAGCTCCAGATGCCCCCCGCGTCGGTAGAAGAGTTGGCTGGCGGCCCAGCTGGCATAGATCAGGGCAAAGCTGCGCAGCCCCCGTTCCGGTGTGGCGTCAAAACCGCTGCCATTCCAGGTCGGATCGGCCGTGAGCGCCTGGCGCAGGCTCAACAGGAACAGGCGGTTGTGGGGGGTGGTGCGGGCCGTGCCGCAGATGCAGCAGAGCCGCTGGCTGCGCTGCGGTTCGAGCACGCCCCAGTGGTAAGCCTGCTGGGCTCCCATCGACCAGCCGTAGATCAGGGCCGGACTTTCGACGCCGAAGACCTCTTCGAGCAGGCGACGCTGGGCCTGAACGTTGTCGGCATGACTGACGGGCCAACCGCCTGGCTGCAGCGCCGGGCCGCCAGTGCTGGGACTGCTGGAGCGGCCATTGCCGAACTGGCTCACCAGCACGATGCACCAGCGCTCAGGATCCAGGATCGGCCCCACCACCCAGGCGAGGTCCTCGGGCCAGGCCCCGTAGGAGCTGGGATAGAGCACCAGGTTGGAACGGGAGGCGTTGAGTTCGCCATAGACCCGGTAGGCCAGCCGTGCCTCCCGCCACACCCGACCGCTCTGCAGGGGCAGATCGCCAAGCGGGTGGTTCCGGTCCACGGGCTCGGCTGGATGGCGGCGGTTCACGGCAGGGTGAAGGTCGGGGCCATCAGACAGACAAAGGGGCAGGCTCGGAGGCCGGGGCGAGCGGGGGGAGAGCAAGAGCCCTGAGATCGGCCAGAAAGCGGCGATGGACGGAGAGATAACCGTGATCGCAGTGTTCGATGCGCGCAGCGATCAAGCCATGGACCCTGGCCAGGGCATGGAACGGCACCGAGGGATAGAGATGGTGTTCACAGTGGTAGGGCATCTGCCACATCAACCAGCGCAGCGGCGCCAGGGTGAGGGTGGTGCGGGTGTTGCGCAGGCTGTCCGGCACGAAGGGACAGCCACCGTGCTCCGCCAGCATCACGAAGCGAAGCAGGGGCTGGGCCACGGCCAGGGGCACCAGCCAGCCCCAGAACAACAGACCATTGCCGGCTGGAAGCGAAGCCAGCAGCAGCACCCCGTAGACGGCCATCTGGCAGCGGATCGAGCGGCGCACGGCCGGGATCGCATCCGCGGAGATGTAAGGCCGGCCTGAAAAATCACCGCGCCAGCCCGCCAGATGGCCGCGGATCTTGCCGATCCACCAGGGGATGGCGCTCAACTCGAGCAGGTAGGCGGCCAACGTGGTGGGCGGACTGTCCTCCAGCTCTGGATCGAGCCCCACCTGATGGGTGTAGCGATGGTGCCACTGGTGATAGCGGCGATAGAAGTCAGCGTTGTAGAAACTCAGCACGCCGGCCCACCAGGCCACCGTGTCGTTCAACTGGCGGCTGGCGAAGGCGGTGCGATGGCCGCACTCGTGCATGGCACAGAAACCGAAGGCCAGACCCAGGCCCAGCAGCAGCAGGCCCAGCAGGCGCAGGGGCCAGGCGATCGTCAGGCCCGCGCCCAAGCCCCCAGCCAGGGGCAGATCCCAGAGCAGGGCACCACTGATCAGCACGGCGCCGTGAACGACCAGTTGCCGCAGGCCTGGACCATCGAGCCGTTCGTTGACCTCGGCCAGTTCCGTGGTGCTGAGCAACTGGGCCGCTGAAGTGGATCCGTCTGCCGTGGGGGCCTGGGACCGTGGGGAAGCCGCCACCACGTTGCAAAAGTTGAGATGTCTCATTCTGGGTGGCGGTTGCTCCGGGCTCTGTCCAACCTGAACAGTCGCCCTTCGGCCTGAGCGGGCCACCGCAGCGAGCCATCTGCGCTTCTGGCTGGGATGCTGGCCCCGGGACAGAGCGCTGTGATCGAGGCCGTCATCACCGCCGAGGGATTGCCGGCTCCTGGCTGGGTCACAGCCAGGAGCTGCTGGTGGCGGTGGCGCGTCGCGGATGGTGGCGTAAGAGCAGGCTGCTGGTCCTGACGCAGGCTTGGCCTGCCCCCGGTTACCAGACCTGATCAGCTGGATTGACGTTGGATCTGGCCGTGTTCGCGGCGCAGCAGGATATAGAGGTATTCGGGGTCCCGATACTGGCCCGGCAGGCAATCGTGCAGCTGGGCCAGGCGCTGCCAGCAGACCGTGCGCTGGATCTTGGTGAGACTGCGGCCTTCGCGGATCAACAGCCGCAGGGCCTTGCAATACATCGAATAGCCGGCCTCCAGTTCGCCGATGGTGACGTTCGACGTCCGAGGCTTCGTCGTCGCCCCCACAGGCTCAGCGCTGAATGGTCCCTGGGAGGCGGAGGTGATGGGGGGCATCGCTGGATCGACGGCCAAGCTGCCCGGCCAATCTCATCCGATCGGTTCCAGGCGCGATCCCCCCATCCGGGGACATTGACAGCGGCGGTTGCGGTTGCAGCGCCAAGACCGATGAGCCGAGGCCACGACGGGCACCGTGGCCAGGATCTCCTGAATCGATTAAGGTTTGACCGTTGACGGAGGGCGTGTGTACGAGAACCACCCGGTGCTGACGGCACTGATGCTGGAGCTGGACTCCCTGCGCCGCCGCTACCAGAGCGAACCCAACGAGCAGAGCCGCTATCAACTGGTGCGGATGGAGCAGCTGATCGCCGAGTGGGCCCCTGGGGAGCCGGTCCTGGTCTGAGCCAGGCTTAAGGCGAACTCTGCTGCAGCGGTCGGGTCGTGGGTAAACACAAGTCAGGCAGCAAGCAAGGCAAGCCCGCGCCGGCTGGCGAGGGCTGGGCCAGCGACCGTCAAACCTCTGAGGGCCAAGCCGACCGGCACTGGACCCATGAAAACGGGGCCCCTACAAGCGGAATCAATGCGTTCAATGCCGATCGCTACCAGCCATCGGCCAGCCTGGAGGATCTGAGTGCCCACGGCGTCAACGATGCCCATGGACGTCTGGATCGGCGGCTGTACGAGAAGGAATTGACCCGGCTGCAGGTGGAGCTGGTCAAGATGCAGTACTGGATCAAAGACACCGGCTATCGCCTGATCGTGATCTTTGAAGGGCGCGACGCGGCCGGCAAGGGAGGCACGATCAAGCGCATCACCGAACCAATGAACCCCCGCGGCTGCAATGTAGTAGCCCTCGGCACGCCTTCGGATCAGCAGAGGAGCCAGTGGTATTTCCAGCGCTATGTCGAGCATTTCCCGGCCGCTGGTGAAATTGTGATTTTCGATCGCAGCTGGTACAACCGTGCCGGTGTCGAAAAGGTGATGGGGTTCTGCACCGCCACCCAGGCGGAAGAGTTTCTGCAGTCCTGTCCCGAATTCGAGCGGATGTTGGTGCGCAGTGGCATCACCCTGATCAAGTACTGGTTTTCCGTCAGCGATGAGGAGCAGGAAGTGCGCTTCCGCTCCCGGCTCAAGGATCCGGCCCGGCGCTGGAAGCTCAGTCCGATGGATCTGGAATCCCGTGATCGTTGGGTGGAGTTTTCCAAAGCCAAAGATGAGATGTTCGCCCACACCAACATCCCCGAGGCCCCCTGGTTCACCGTGGAGGCCGACGACAAGCGGCGGGCCCGTCTCAACTGCATCCGCCACCTGCTCTCCAAGGTTCCCTACGAGGACATGACCCCCAAGGCGATCAAGTTGCCGCCCCGCAAGAGCGGTGGTGACTATCAACGGCCACCAATCAATGAGCAGTTCTTCGTGCCGAATGCCTATCCCTGAGCACGCCTCTCCCTCAGATCCCGGCCGCCATCGGCCGGCCCTAGCCAGATCAGCACCGTGAACCAGTGGATCAGCACGGGAGCCCAGAGCGATCCGGTGCTGGCGTAGGCGATCACGCAGACGGCCCCCAGCAGGCCGCAGGGCACCAGAAAGCGGGGCTGCTCGAACAGCAGGCGCCCCTGGGGGTACCAGAAGCGCCCGGCGAGGGGGTGATACAGCACAAATAGCCCCACACTGAGGCCAGCCCAGGCCAGCTGATCCAGGGGCGCCAGCCCGGCCAGCCCCCTGGGCAGCAGCAGCACCCGGAAGATCCCTTCTTCGAGCAACGACGGCATCAGCATCAGGGCGGCCGCCAGGCGCAGCCAACCCGGTGCCGTCAGCTGGCGCCAAGGGGGCCTGAGCAGGCCCGAGGCCAGGCCCTGAGGGATGGCCACCAGCCCATAGAAGCCCAGCAAGCCCAGCACGATCGCCAGTTGAGCCGGTCCGAACGGGGCCGTGAGGGCCTCGACGAAGCGGGCCGGCAGCAGGTGGATCAGGCTCATCGCAACTCCAGCAGGGGCGGTTGCCGGTCCAGCCGCCATAGCTGGGCCCGGCTGCGCAGCAGCTCCTGGCCGACGATCGCCTCCACCCCCAGTTGGGCGAAAATCGGATTCTTCAGGCGAATCGCTTCCACCGCCGTGGGCTGGCCTCGAAGCTGTCCTGGCACAGCCAGGGACAGGCCGCCATAGGGCCGCCGCTCCACCGTCTGCTCGCCGCAGAACCCTGCCAGCTTCAAGGATTGGGCCAGGCCCAGGGGCTGCAGCCGGGCCGCCAGGGCCGGTGTGAGGAACAGGCCTTCAGCGCCGGTGTCCGCCAGGGCCGCCACAGGGCCGGCCGGGGTCTGGAGCGCCAGCAGCGGCACGCCGCGCCGCCAGCGCAGGGGAATCACCAGGCTGGGGCGGACGGCAGCGGCCTGAGCCGCCGCCAGGGCCGCGGCGCCCAGGGCGAGGCGCTGGCGGCTGGGGTCGATCCACACGGGCAGCTGACGCAGGCTCGGACTGCCCAGCACGCCATCGACGCCCCTGGGCAGGGCCGCCACCGGCATGACCAGGGCCTCGAGCGCGCCCAATCGCAAGGACCCCTGTTGCTCATCACTGGCCAGCTCCAGGTCCGGTAAACGGGTACGCCGGGGCCGCAGCGCGGCACAGAGGGAGCCGCCGCCGGCCAGTTCAACCTCCTGGCTGGCGAGGGGCCGGCTGGAGAGCTCGAGCCGCTGAACCAGCTCCGGGGTCACCATGGTCGAGGAGGCACCGCTGTCGAGCAGGAGCCGCACCGTGCCGGCGGTGCTGCGCAGGCTCAGCACCGGGGTGTCGCCGCCACTGGCCCGTTCCAGCCGGATCGTGGCGCTGCCACTGAGATGGCCGCCCGAAAGGGGCTGGCCCCTCAGCTGGATCAGGGCGGCGACGAGGGCCAGCAGCAGGGGCATGGGCAGGGCCTGGGTTCAGCCAGGGGAGGGTTCGCGATGGATGGCCAGGGCGGCGAGCAACCCGCCGACAAAACCGGAGGCGTGGCCGATCCAGCTGACACCGGCGGGGCTGAGCATGGGCAACAGGGCCGGCAACAGACCGCCGTAGACCACCAGGCATCCCAGGGACAGCAGCAGCGACAGGGGACGTTTCTCCAGCCAGCCGATCACCAGCAGGTAACCGAGCAGGCCGTAGATCACCCCGGAGAGGCCATGACTGCCGACCGGCCAGAACAGCCAGACCGGGATGGCGGTGGCATAGACCCCGATCCAGACCGCCAGATAATCCCGTCGTCCCTTGGCCAGCACCAGCCAGGAGAGGGGCAGGAACCAGAGGCTGTTACTGATCAGGTGACCGAAACCACCGTGGCTGAACGGGGCGGTCAAGACACCGAGGATGGACCCGCCCGGCAGCATCGGCAGATTCCATTGACCGCTGAAAACGAGTTGGTCAATCAATTCCTGGCCCCAGGCGAACGCCAGCAGCAGCAGGGGCAGGCCAAGGGTGGAACGGAGTCTCTTCAACGGCGGAACGGAGGGGTGGCTGGCTCAACGGCGCCAACGGCGGCCGGACTCAGCGGGGTGAGTCATGGATTGGAGGAGCCATAGCCATCATCGGCGTTCCCGGTTGAATCCCGTCGCCTGAATCCTGACGGCTACCCACAGCGCCCCGAGGTCGCCCTGCCCGGGGTTGCTCCATCGAGAAACACCAGCGACGGCCAATCGCCCCAGGCCCGCTCGTCCAGCCCCCCAACACCGCGAAGCGCTGGCGCCAGGACGTAACACCCTGCCAGGGCTGACCAGAAGGCCTGAGTGGCATCGTGCTGACGGCGCCGCCCGGCTGACCGGGCTGATGACGCCCGAATGGCTTGACCTGATCGGGGCAGAAGCTGCACGGGGGCCAGGGCCGCTGGATTGGCTCGATGTCCCTGTTGCATCCATGGCGACTGGTCAGCGTGGTGGCGCTGGGCGTGGGTCTGCTGGCGATGGTGCTCAACTGGCCGGATCGCCGCTCCGCCTGGGATCAGGCCGCCCTGACCCACGGCCGGGCGCTGCCGCAGGATCCGGTGACGCTCTCGCTCTGGGCCAATGAGCTGGGACCTCTGTTTCGGGCCGGGGACGCTCTGGGGCCACCCCCCAGTGAGCGGAGGGCCCTGCTGCGCTGGTTGACGGCCCAGTGCGAGATCAACAGGCAGATCCAGGCGGTGGAGCGGCGCCATGGCAAACCGGTGGATCCGGAGAGCGCCCTGGGCCGCCCGCCCTTTTGCCGGGACCTGGCGTTCGTGCGCCAGCGCCAGCCCTGATCTCACAGCGCCAGACCCCGCTCCGACATCAGCTCGACGATCCAGCTGGCGGGCAGCCGTTCCGGCTCGCCGTTGTCGACGTTGATCACCTGGACGAAGCCCGGCGTGCGACTGCCCCGGGTCGAACTGACGTCGCAGACGCGACCGATGAACCAGGGACGGCCGGCCATGGCGACCACCGCCAGATGGCCCAGGCGCACATCGCGGAAGCGATGGGGATTGGCCTGCTTGAGGGGCACAACGGCTGGATCGATCTGTCCGGGGGCCATGGCAGACAGGCGGCACCACGAGCAGGCGCCTTAGCAGTACATGCTTACCATAGTGCAGGCGTACTAATCTGTCCAGATTGGGCGGGTCCCGCTGAAGCCCCGCCGGATCCGGCGGGATCGGCCCGGAGCCGGGAAGCGTTCTGCCTACGCTCGCGGGGTGCCTGTCTGGCAGCGCCCCCCCCCAATCGCGTCCCACCCCACACCAGGCCTTAGATGAGCAGTTCCATCCTCGACGTCGATCTGCTGGCCTTCGAGCGCGGAGGCGAGGACGCCCGCGCCGCGGTGGTGGATGGGGTGCGGCGCAGTCTGCAGACGGGCTTCGTCTACGCCCGCTGCGATCTGCAGGAGGACCTGCTGGATTCGGCCTACGGCATGTTGGCCCGTTTCTTCCATCTGGAGGCGTCGATCAAGCAGCGCTTCGTTGCTCCAGGCGCCAGCGGCCAGACGGGGTACACCGGTCTGCTGGTGGAAACGGCTGCGGGCAGCGCCCAGGCCGACTGGAAGGAGATGCTGAACTGGTCCGTGCCGATTGCAGCCAATCACCCCCTGCGACGGCACTACCCCACGCTCTATCCCGAGCAGGTGTTGCCGGAGGAGGTGGTTCCTGGGATCACCGCCGTGCTTGGCGCGTTCCATCAGGCCGTGGCCGAGCTGCAAGGCCGCTTCCTGCGGATCATCGCCCTCGCTCTTGGCGTGGCCGAACATTTCTTCGAGGAGATGACGGCCGATGCCCCCACCCTGACCCGGGCCATCCGCTACCCGCCCATGGCCGCCGCTCCCGCCGGCGCGGATCACGTCTGGGCCGCTGCCCACGGGGACATCAATCTGATCACCGCCCTGCCTCGGGCCACCGCCGCCGGCCTGCAGGTGCTGGTGGATGGCAGCTGGGTCGATGCCCTGCCGCCGCAGGGGCGCGTGATCATCAACACCGGCCTGATGCTCGAACGCCTCAGCAACGGCCTGATCCCGGCGGGCTGGCATCGGGTGGTGGCCGCACCGGGCGCAACGGAAGAGCGCTACAGCGTCGTGCAGTTCTGCCACGCCCGCCCCTGGACGGTGCTCTCGCCCCTGGCCAGCTGCTGCACCGCCGCCAATCCCCAGCGCTATAGCGCGATCACAGCGGCCGCAGCGCTGGAGGACGTGCTGTACCGCATCAACCTGCTGGAGGGGAGCGGTTGAGCGCCACGCCAGGCCCTTAGCGTGAAGCGAACGAACCCACTGCAAGGCTTGCGCTGATGGACATCCCCTGCCGGTCCCGGGGCTGGGGCTCGATGCTGTGGGCTTGCCTGCTGATCGGCCTGAGCGGGATGCCAGGGACGGCGCGGGCTGGATCGCTGGAGGGCACGGCGACGCTGCGGGTGCCGATGCCGGTGCCCGAGGAAGCGCTGTTTGAAGCCCAGCTGCAGGAGATCGGTGCCGCCGATGCGCCCGCCATCCTGCTGGGCAAGGCCCGCCTCAGACCAGCCGGCGCGGCCCCCTTCCGCTTCCGCATTCCCTACGTGGACGGCATAGTGCGCCCCGCTGGGCGCTACAGCGTGCGGGCGCAGATCACCGAAGCGGGGCGGCTGCTGTTCAGCACCGACACCGTTCAGCCGGTGTTCCAGGGCACCCGCGCGCCGCTGCGGCTGGAGCTGGCACCGGTGGGGGATGCTCCCCTGCGCGGCATCACCTGGCTGCAGGCACCAGCCGCCAGCCAGCCCGTGTCCGCCAGGGCGGCCCGACAGGAGGTGCAGCTGCGCCTCGATCCCCTCAGCCCCACGGTCAGCGGCAGCAGCGACTGCAATCGCCTGCAGGGCACTTACCGCTTGGAGGGAGACCGGCTGAGCTTCGGCTCGATGGAGAGCACCATGCTCCGCTGCGAGCCCGAAGTGATGGCCGATGAGGCCCGTTTTCTGGCGGATCTGCCGCGGGTGCGGCGCTGGCGATTCGTGGATCACCGTTTTGAACTGCTGGACGAAAGCGGAGCCGTGTTGCTGAAGTTCGAAACCCGGCCGCAGGGCTCCCCAGAAGCGCCGACCAGTGGCGCTCCAAAAGCTGCTGAGCAACCACCTCGCTCCTGATCAAGGCGCTGGAAGGCATGGGAAACCGCTCTGCACACTGGGTTTCTGGGGGACAGCCAGCCGACTTGACGGTTGTCGAAGCCTGTTCCCGCTGCCTGGGCTCAGCGGAACTCGGCGTCACCCACCTGGGCACACTCCCGCAATCCCAGGGCGGCTTCGGGGTCGAGGTAGTGCTTGAACTCCAGCCAGTTGTCGCTGGGATCGATCAGAAAAAAGGTGTGATGCTCCAGGGGGCCCGCGGCAAAACGGCAGCGGGGTTCCAGGCCGAAGCGCAACCCCTGGAGCCGGGCGCGCTCCAGCAGCGCCTGCCAGGGCTGGGCCGTGGCAAACACCAGTCCGAAATGACGGGGATAGATGCCCGGTTGCGGGGCCTCGGCACGACCGGCGGATACCTGCTGGGCCACCAACTGATGACCGCCCAGATCCAGGATCAGGGCCTGCTCGCTGCGGCGGCCGGCGATGCAGCCCAGGCCGGCGACATACCAGCGCTGGGTTTGATCGAGATCGCGGCAGGGAATCGAAAGATGGAACCGCACCTGCTCCATGAAGCTGCCATCACCTGAAAATCAGCCTAGAAACCACCCCTGAGGGCCGCGTCCCGGGCGCACGGCTCAGGGGAGATCCAGCTCAGGGATCGCGACTCAGGGCTCAGGGACGATCCAGCCCCCTCAGATCAGCGGGCGTGGTGGCGCCAACGGCAACAGGCACCACCACTGGGGCACCACCTCCGGGCTGCCGTACCAACGTCGGCCGAAGGCGCCGCCATGGGCCACGCCCGGCAGCACCAGGGTCTGGGAACCCTCCAGCAGGGCCGAGCTCACCGGTACCAGGCCATCGCCGCGGTCGTCGCTGCGGCCGGTGCTGTTGCGGTAGGCGCTGGGGGCGAGACGCCGGGCCGTGGCGGTGAGATCGGGATCATCGAGGCCGACGTCGCCGGCGACCGAGAGGTAGCGCACCGGATGGCTCTCTTCAGCCCGGTCGAACCAGGCGCCGGGCAGCTGACGCGCCACCAACTGCCGCAGGGGCGTGGCCTTGAGGGCCGTGTGGGGACTGCCCAGCATCACCAGGGTGTCGGCCCACTGGCGGCCGCGATAGCGGCGCTGCTCAAAGGGGCCATCGGCGAGGAACAGGCGCAGCATGATGCCGCCGGAACTGTGGCCGATCAGGGTCACCTTGCCGGTGGGCGACGCTGCCGCCAACGTTTGCACCGCGGTCGCGACGCGATCAAGGATGCGGGCCCAGCCCAGGGGAAACACGGTCAGCAGCCAGTCGAGCTTGCTCACCGGCACCACTTGAACCGTCTGGCCCGCCAGCCGCTGCAGGGTGTCGGCCATCGGTTGATAGGCCTCGGGGCTGATCAGAAAGCCGCCCAGCACCAGGATCGGCTGTCCCAGACCCGGGGATGATTGGGGCGTCACTCGAACACGGGTCGACATTGATAGGTGCGCAGGGTGGTGTTGAGGATCTCCAGGCGTTGTTGATCGAGCGTCCGTTCCGTGATCAGACGGTCAAACCAGTTGATCAGCTGGGTGCCGCTGCTGACGGGGGCAGAGCCTGGCAGCTGGCTGCCATGGTGCTGGGCTTCCAGCTGCTGGCGGTAGCCGTCCAGTCGGCTATTGGCCCAGCGGTTCACGTAACCGCTGCAGCGATGATTCAGCTTGGACTCACCGAATAACCCTGACAAGTTGTCCCTGAGCTGATGGCCAAGCACCAAGGTGGCGACCATGACGGTGACCATGATGACGATATAAATCAGGGCATTCCCACCGGGAGGCGGTGATGGGGATGGTCGCTTGGATCGAAGCCCATCCCCGCCGCGGTCAGCAAGGGCCATGGAGAAAGAACTCTGCATACCAAAAAACTAGCCTGAACCTGCTAGGAGATGTGGGGATGGTCCTTGGGGATTGCCGATGGGGGGAGAGGCTGGAGCAGCCAGCACCAAGCCTCACGGTTGATCAGAAGGCCGATCAACAGAAGAACCAGCATCAGCAGAACCTGGTCGGAACGGGAATCGGGAATCACAATGTCGGCAACCAGGTGCGGTACGTTAGTTACGGTATAGACAATGCTGATCCAGAAATGGATTCGCCGCCAGGGACGCCAGCGACGAACATGATCAGCATCGCCGCTGGCATAGGCGATCAGCAACAGGCAGGCCAGAGGAATCAGGAAATAGAGGAGCATGCCCCAGAACACCAGCGACAGCTGATCGGGAGCCACCGCACTCTCGATCTGGGCGGACTGACCATGGAACAGCGGCATCAGGCCCAACTCCACATGAAAGAGCATCGCCAGCAGGTAAGCGATCCAGAGGTGGCGCAGGCGCAGGCCGTGATCAATCAACGTGGACATGGCGAGCTCGGAACTGAGCCGTGGGAATCAAGGACCATTCTGAGCCCGAGGGTTCGGGTTGTCGCCGTCTGGGATCTGCCAGGGGTTGGTCCGTGCCTATCGCCGGGTTGTCACCGCTCTCGATCGCTATTCGTTCCATCCCTTGATGCCTAAGCAACCAGGCTGCGGAACTGCAAACAGCTTGCCGCAGAGTCGAGTCATTCCCAGAGAGGATCTGCCACAGCAAAGCAGGCCATGGCAGCAAAAAGTATCATCAACTTTCCGCAATAGCGATCCAACACTCAGCTTCGCCAATCAGCCTTGACCCAAGAATCTGGAAACAGGACTCCCGTCCGCATCGCAACTCTCGCCCTGCTCTTACACGGCAGCCTTCCAGCCTGCCTGCCCCCATCTAACAAGCAGGCCTAAAAATCATGATCACGAATCAGCTACCAGCACAGCACAACAGCGCGGGTCAACAGCATAGTCCGACCATTCAACACTAGTTGGAATAGCAAAATCGCAACGATGAGTCAAGACTTAGACGACCTCAAACTAGTTGACCAGAACTGGCCACAGGCTTGGCAAAGTGAACAATGGGATCTCTCGGACAGCAGCCAATATCTTCAGATAGGATTGTGAAGCCAATTTGGGACAGCAGCTCTACGAACCAACCGACTCCCAGGTGATACCATCTGCCGGGACTAGGGGTTGCGTCTTCACGATCCAGGTCGGCAGGCACAGCCGACCCAAGGCAGCTTGCGATTTTTGCATAATCAGAATTCATAATACACCCCTCGGAACCTTCACGCATCTTGAGGTAAATAGACTTCATGTATTCAGTGACACCAATACGACTTATATGGCAAAAACATCCAAAAGAAAAAACAACATCCACCGAGTCATCCGGCACGCCGGCACACAGGAAATTTGAAACCTGGATATACTTTGACCGTTGACCAAGATCAGGTCCAAGATATTCAAAGAATTGGTTGTGCTCTGCCGGCAAAGCGTCAAGTGCATAGACCTTCTCCGCTCCCTCCTCTAAAATTGCCTTGGTCCAACCGCCTCTCCCTGGCCCTATTTCCAGAACAGTTTTCGCCTTGACTCGCCCTTGCAAAGTCAAAAGCCAAGTGGCATATAATACGCTGATAGTTCCAATCTGCTGGGCCGTAATTCCCTTTTTGCTCATGACATCAGCCTGGTCAGCATATCCATGCCGAACATCAATCGCAGCATAGGAGCTTGGGCCATGAGGATCTTTGGGATTCCCCTCAAAATAGCCACCTTTCCAGATGTTCTGAAAGGATCTCAACTCAGATCCAAGTTGCAAGCTCGTATCAATCTCAGTCATTTCAGATGCACAGCTGCTGGTGTGCTGAACGCATAG
>CAIKWV010000525.1 GCA_903831165.1 uncultured cyanobacterium | reverse complement strand
TGCTGGCCACCGGCGAACAGGTGTCGATTGCCTTGCTGTCAATGGCCCTGCACCAACAGGGGGTTCCAGCCGTGTCGATGACCGGCACCCAGGCCGGCATCGTCACCGAATCGGCCCATGGCCGGGCCCGCATCCTCGAAGTGCGCACCGAACGGCTGCGGCGCCTGCTGGATGACGGCCAGGTGGTGGTCGTGGCCGGCTTTCAGGGCACCAGCAGCGGCGCCTGCGGCACCCCGGAGATCACCACCCTCGGTAGGGGCGGCTCCGACACCTCGGCCGTGGCCCTGGCCGCAGCCCTCGGGGCCGATGCCTGCGAGATCTACACCGACGTTCCCGGCGTGCTCACCACCGACCCGCGCAAGGTCAGCGATGCCCAGCTGATGGAGTCGGTCAGCTGCAATGAAATGCTGGAGCTAGCCAGCCTGGGGGCGGCGGTGCTGCATCCCCGGGCCGTGGAGATCGCCCGCAACTACGGCGTGCCCCTGGTGGTGCGCTCCAGCTGGAGCGATGCCCCCGGCACCCGGCTCACCAGCGGCACCCCTCGGGCCTGCGGCCCCGAGGGCCTGGAGCTGGGCAAACCGGTGGATGGGGCCGAACTCGAACTGGCCCAGGCGGTGCTGGCCCTCACGGACGTGCCCGATCGACCCGGTGTGGCCGCCCAACTGTTCGAGGCCCTGGGCGCCGCCGATCTGAATGTGGATCTGATCGTGCAGGCCAGTCAGGACGGCGGCAGCAACGACATCGCCTTCACCCTGGCCGAGGACGACCTGGAGCGGGCCAGCCAGGTCTGCCGCCAGGTGCTGCAGGAGATGGGCGCCGATCAAGCCGTGCTCAGCTGCGAGGCCGACATGGCCAAGATCAGCATTTCCGGGGCCGGCATCCTCGGGCGACCAGGCGTCGCCGCTCGCCTGTTCGACACCCTGGCGCGCCTGGGCATCAACCTGCGCCTGATTGCCACCAGTGAGGTCAAGGTGAGTTGCGTGGTGGCTGGCCGCGAAGGCCCCAAGGCCCTGCGAGCCACGGCCGAGGCCTTTGAGCTGCAGGAACGGCAGTTGTGTCGTCAATCAGCGGGCTGCCAGGTGTCGGACCCCGCCGTGCGCGGCGTCGCCCTCGACCGGGACCAGCTGCAGGTGACCGTGCGCCATGTGCCGGACCTGCCGGGCAGCGCCGCGGCGGTCTGTCGCACCCTGGCCGAGGCCTCGATCAGCGTCGATGCGATCGTCCAATCCGAGCGCACCCACACGATGGGACAGCAGCGCAGCCGCGACATGAGCTTCGTGCTCAAACGAGAAGATCGCAGCCGTGCTGAACAGGCGCTGGCACCGCTGTTGCTGCAGTGGCCCGAGGCCTGCCTTGAGGAGGGAACCGCGATCGCCCGGGTCAGCGCCGTAGGGGCGGGCATGCCCTGCACCCCCGCCACCGCGGCCCGCATGTTCCGCGCCATCGCCGAAGCCGGCATCAACATCGAACTGATCGCCACCAGCGAAATCCGCACCAGTTGCGTGGTACCTGAGGCCGATGGCGTGCGGGCCCTACAGGCGGTCCATGGAGCCTTTGGGCTCGGTGGTGTGGTGGCGCATCAGGCGGAAGGGACTGAAGCATCTGGGCCATGAAAGTTCAGGTTTTCATTCCCCATTACTTCCGCGAGCTGAAGGGAGGCAATCAATACGGCTCAAGCCGCGTCGCCTCTCGCACAGCCAGGTCCATTGCCCTCGGCCGCTGCCTGTCCGCCCTGCTGAACCTGCGACAGAAGGGGATGGACCTGGAGTTGAACCACAACCGGCGCACGATTGATGAGCTATGGGGAAGGGAAGCGACCGGCGCGGTTCCTACCGAAGTTGCAATCACCGTATGCAAGAGCGGCGAGGACTACCTCAAGGAAGTGACCGACATCTATCGCGACCAGATCACGCTTGTGGACATTGAACTGGAAGACCCGAAGCTCCTGGCCCTAGCCACAAGAGATCGCCTGGTTCAGTCAGAGGTCGAAACAGATCTGGCGATTTACCTTGAAGATGACTTGATCATTCATGATCCACATTACTTCAGGAAAATGGCGTGGTTTCATCAAAAAACCAACCATAAAATGTGTCTCATGCCCCATCGCTACGAACGTATCGACACGGACAGGGAAGCAAGGCTCTTGGTCGATGGGCCGCTGAGGCCGAGCTTTATCGGAAAGTTTTCACAGCCCCAGAGAGCCATCGCAAGCGGCAAATACCTGGGATCGGAAAACGTGGTCTTTGACATTGCCGAGAATCCCCATGCCGGAACCTTCTGCGTCAGCAACGCCCAGATCCAATTTCTACGTCACCAGACCTTAGCCACGGAGGGGTTCGTCGGCCCCCTGGAGACGGCGGCAACCCTGACCGTGCTGCAGTTCTTTTCCGTACTGAAGCCCTCCAGGAATCACCGCAGCTTTCTAATGGTTGAACACGGGCATCCATCGTTCAGAAGCTACACCAAAAGCTTCCCTCGTCGCCGCGTATGAACAGGCACGCTTTTGTCATCTGCACCGACGAGAATTACTCGCCCCACGCTGGCACTTGCCTGTTCTCGCTGTTGCTGTCAACCGGAAAACGGGATTTCGACATTCATGTCATCGGCGCCGGCCTGAGCGACAGTGAACGAGAGAACTACAAGATGCTTGCCAGCATCTTTAACGCCAATATCATCGTCACCGATGGCAGAATTGCCCTAGAAGATCTGCGCTCAGCCAATAAAGACCACGCCCTGCATAGGAGTGCACACATCAGCGACAGCGCTCTGCTGCGGCTGCGCTATGCCGAGGTGATTGAACAAAACTATGATGCCCTTGCCTACATTGACTGCGATATTATCATCCAGAAAGATGCCACCTGCCTGTTCCAGGAAGATCTGAGGGGCAACATCATTGGCGCCGTCCCCGATCTGATCACCAATAGGGCGAAAAGCAGACCAGCAGACATCCCCGAATACTTTAACTCTGGCGTCCTATTGATTAACGATCATGCCTGGCGTAGCCAGAACATCCAGCAAAAGCTTCGCAGGATCCTGGAAGAAGCCGACCCCAAAACACTTCCCTACGCCGACCAGGACATTCTCAATCAATACTTCAGGCAACATGGCTATCAACAGCTC
>CAIKWV010000524.1 GCA_903831165.1 uncultured cyanobacterium | reverse complement strand
TTCCACATCAGCTATGAGCTCAACGCCCATGTGCTGGAGGTCAATCGCTACCGCGAAACCCTCTCGGACCTATTGGCGGCGATCCAGGACAGCTTTGCGGCGGCCGACGTCGAGATCATGTCGCCGGGCTATCACGCCATCCGCGACGGCAATCGCCGCACGCTGCCACCGCGAAGCTGAAGCACACCAGAGGCGGTTGCAGCAGCCTGCTACGGCGTCAGCAGGCTGAGCCGGCCCCGACCCCCATCCAGGCGGGCCCGCACCCCCAGGGGCAGGGCCGCATTGCCGATGTGGTGGCCGACGGGCAGATGGGCCACCACCGGCACGCCCAGATCGAGGCTGCGTTCACGCAGCACCTGGTCCAGGTCGAAGCGGCTTTCGGGCGGCTGGTCGGCGCGGCCATCGGCCTCCTGCCAGCCCTCGAAGCTGCCGAAGCCCAGTCCCGCCAGCCGTTGCAGGGCACCGCTGAGGCGCCAGTGGGTGAGCATGCGCTCAAGGCGATAGGGGGCTTCACCCACGTCTTCGAAGATCAGGATGGCGCCATCGAGCGGGGGCAGGTGGGGCGTGCCCAGCAGGTGGGTGGCCACCGTGAGATTGGCCACCAACAGTGGCCCCTCGGCCACACCGCCATGCCAGCCCACCCCCTCCAGATCGGCCAGCGGCGCCCCGAACAGCAGATCGTGCAGGCGCTCCTGGCTCCAGGCCGGTTCGGCCGCCAGGGTGGTGAGCATCGGTCCGTGCACGCCACCGCCCTGGCCCTGGCAGAGCCGGTCGAACAGCAGGGAGGTGACGTCCGAGAAGCCCAGCAGCCAGCCGGGAGGCTGCTGCGGCCCGTATTCGAGCAGCCGGGCCGAACCCCAGCCCCCCCGCACGCAGGCCAGCAGGGAGGCCTGGGGCTCGCCGGCGGCCTCGGGGGCGATCAGATCGGCCAGGCGCTGCGGATCGCGGCCGGCCAGGTAGCCCCAGCGGCGCCCGCCACAGGCCAGCGGATCACCGGCCAGCTCCAGCCCCCAGCCCTCGAGGATCGCCAGGCCCGCCTGCAGGCGAGTCGTCTCCTCCAGGGCCGAGCTGGCGGCCACCAGGCGCACCCGATCGCCGCGGCGCAGCGCCGGCGGCAGGGGCAGGGGAATCAGGGGGGCGGCCATCAGAGCTGGGGCAGGATCAGGGCCAGCAGCAGCAGGGCTCCCAGCCACACCTGGTTGCCGAAATGGCGGCCGTAGGCGCTGCGGGGCAGGTCCGGGCGCCGCAGCAGCTGGGCTTCGCGCAGCATGCCGGCGCTGGCCAGGGCCCAGGGCAGCCAGAACAGGGGACCGCCGAGGCCCTGCAGGCTGGCCGCCAGCGCCAGGGCCAGGGCGGTGAAGCCATAGCAGAGGGTCACCGCCTGGGGGGCCCGTGTGCCGAGGCTGAGGGCGCTGCTGCGCACCCCCACCTCTCGGTCATCATCCCGGTCGGACATCGCATAGACGGTGTCGAAACCGAAGGTCCAGCTCAGGGTGGCCATCCAGGTGAGGGCCAGGGGCCAGCCCTGCAGCATGCCGCTGGCCGCCGCCCAGGGGATCAGCACCGCGAAGCCCCAGCAGAGGGCGAGCACCAGCTGGGGGAAGCCGAACCAGCGCTTGGCCGAGGGATAGAGCAGCACCGGCGGCAGGGCCGCCACCGCCAGCAGCAGACAGAGCAGGCGCGAGGGGCTCGGCAGGGCCAGCACCACCAGCAGGGCCGCCAGCAGGCAGAGCACCAGCAAGATCACGGCACTGGAGACCCCCAAGCGGCCATCGGCGAGGGGTCGATGGCGGGTGCGCTCCACCAGCGGATCGATGCGCCGGTCCCAGAGGTCATTGGCGATGCAGCCGGCGGCGCTGACGGCCAGCCCACCCAGCACGATCCAGCCCACCAGCGGCGGCGGCGGCGGCGCCAGGGGCTGGAGCCACAAAGCCCAGCCGGCGGGAATCAGCAGGATCAGACGTCCACTGGGTTTGTGCCAGCGCACCAGTTCCAGAAAGGCGCCCAGGGAGCCGGCGGTCTGAGCCCTGGCTTCCGTCATCGGCTCCCCATCAACTCGGCCAGATTAAGAGCGAGCCTGGAGGGCGGCGCCTGGGCAACACTCGATGCAGCGGCAGCAGCGTCTCGGCCCGGGAGCGCTTCCGATGGCAAAGTGACGCCGCCTCCGGCCTTTGGTCCCGCCCCATGGTCCAGTCCTCCGCCGTGGTCAGGCCTGTGGCTGAACGTCGGGTGGCGGCGATCGACATCGGCACCAACTCGATTCACCTGCTGATCGCCGCGATCGATCCGGCCCTGCACAGCTTCAGTGTGGTGCTGGCCGAGAAGTCCACCACGCGCCTGGGGGAACGGGATCCCGAAACGGGCGATCTCAGTGCCGATGCGATCGAGCGGGCGTTCCGCACCCTGCGCCACTGCCGCGATCTGGCCGCCAGCCATGGCGTCGAGCAGATCGTCACGGCGGCCACCAGCGCGGTGCGCGAGGCCCCCAATGGCCGCGATTTCCTGCTGGCCCTGCAGGAGCAGCTCAACCTGGACGTGGATCTGGTGAGTG
>CAIKWV010000523.1 GCA_903831165.1 uncultured cyanobacterium | reverse complement strand
TTGATCTGGTGATGCGAGCAAGAAGCCTCTTGTCCCTCCCCGAAAGGCCTGATTCGAAAATAAATCGATATACTGTATAAAGATTCCGAAAGTAATGAGACAAGCTTTGTTGGTGGCCAGCAAGATATCCCTTGGGACCCTCGGCATTCCGTTTCTGCTGAACAGCATCATGAAGGCTTTTCGCAATATCCTTGCCATAGTGAAGGCTTGATAGCTCTAGGGCCTCGGTAGAAGGCCCAAAGTAGGTATAGATATATGCTATGCCAATCTTATCATTGAGTGGCAGGCTGTTAAGCCCGGCTTGATAAGGGCCAATTAGCTTGTAGATCTCATTGAACTCATGATGGATGCCGCCAAAGGGATCTGTCTCTGGCTTCCGCTTCAAGGGACGCATTCTTTGGACGATTGCATCATGCGCTCTCAGCAGCTCAAAGACAGACTCATAAGCTTTTTCACGCCGACCCTTATAGGAGTCTTTTCTCCAAGTCTTAAGAACCACGAGAAGGGTAGCCGCCCCAATCAGGGTGCCAATGACTCCACCAACATAATCACCGAGTGGGGCATAATATGAGGACAGTTCTCTGCTGTTGCCCTGAAGTGCTTCTACGGGGACAAACTGACGAAAATCCATCCTGGCTCAGCACTTATCCAGACACCTGCAGAGTGTAAGGCAACCTGACAATGACATTGAAGTGCGTCCCTGAAATTGGTCCACCCAACTACTAAATAGGCGGTTCCGTGATCCACTCAAGCGGGTGTTGAGAACGCCGCCTATGCAACCCCATTTCCGCCATGGTATTTCGGGAACCTCTGTTCAGAAGCGGATTTTACCTCAATGTCCTGCCTGTGGCCGGGTGCATAACGGAACCGAGATGCACGTCGATCCTGGGGCCGTGAACGGTTCTCCATCAATGGCAGCTGCTGTCCCTGCCTCCCTGGCAAATGATCAAGGTTTGACATCGCCGCCTATGGATCGGCGCCGCTGAGGACCTTCAGTCCAGACCCATTGCCTTGCAGCCCTTCCTGGCCCCATGGGCTGTCGCTTTGGCGTGCACCTCCGGAACCGAGATGCATGCTCAAAGGTGCCCCTGGCTGCTCAGAGCAGATCGGCGGGGCTCCGTATGCCGAGTGGGCCCCGGTTCAGCCCATGGGTGTAAATCATTGTGGTGCGCACGTCACTGTGGCCGAGCAATTCCTGGATGGTGCGGATGTCTGCCCCACGCTCCAGCAGGTGGGTGGCAAACGAGTGTCGGAAGGTGTGGCAGCTCGCCGGCTTTGCCATCCCAGAGGCCACCACGGCCCGGCGAACCTCTTTTTGAACGATTGAGCCATCGAAGTGGTGGCGCCCCTGTTGCCCACGGCCTTCCCCAATCCCGCCGCCAGATCGCTGGCATGCAGGCCCCGCACTTCCTCCAGATGGCTGCGCAGCGGCGTGATCAGCCGACAGACGATGGCTGGTGTGCCGTCGAGCTGGACCAGCACCGTCTGGACCTCCGCCGGTGTCATCACCACGGGCACCCCCGCTTCACGCTGGCCCGCACCGCCCCGTTGAGGTCCCCGGGATCCACCCCAAGCACGTGGCTCCTGCCGCCCATGTTGCAGCCGGATCAGGGGCGGGGCCTCGCCCTCCTCAAAGTGACAGGGCACGGCATCCCGGATCTCGCGGTGCAGCGCCTCCAGGCTGTCTGCCTCCGCGTGAATGGAGGTGCCGAAGGAGCTGGATAAGCATGCGGGAACCCGCCATGCCCCACTCTCTTCACATGCTGTTACAATTTTGTCATCGAACTGAACCACCCATGACTGATTCCACTTCCCGCTTCGGTTTTGTCGCATTCGCCGAGACCTGGAATGGCCGCCTGGCCATGCTGGG
>CAIKWV010000522.1 GCA_903831165.1 uncultured cyanobacterium | reverse complement strand
CCGGCCACATGAATGTGCTGCTGGCCGAGGCCGATGTGCCCTACGAGCAGCTGGTGGAGATGGACATGATCAACCCCGAATTCCCCCGCACCGATGTGGTGATCGTGCTCGGTGCCAACGATGTGGTGAACCCCGATGCAAAGAGCGATCCCTCCAGCCCCCTCTATGGCATGCCCGTGCTGGAGGTGGACCAGGCCCGCCAGGTGTTCGTGGTGAAACGCAGCCTTGGTGCTGGTTACGCCGGCATCGCCAATGCCCTGTTCGAGCTGCCCCAGACGGCGATGGTCTTCGGCGATGCCAAGGCGGTGCTCAACGGCCTGCTGAGCGAGCTGCGCAGCATGGGCGTGGGCAAGGTGGTGGCCAAGAAGGAGAAAGTGGCGGCCTGAAGCCGAACGCCAATCCCGCGGCTGGGCGGCCCTCCGTCCCTACCGGATTCGAAGCCTCAGCCTGAAAGGGCTGGGGCTTTTTGATGGATGGGTTCAAGAGAGCGCCGGGCTTGTGGGCCCAGCCCCAGCCCAGGACAGCTCGGTCTGTGGGGGCTCAGGCGTACCGATGGTTGGGCAGGCCTCCGGTCCACTGCCGGGCCGCCGCCGGTTCGTTGCTCGGCGTCAAGCCTTGTTCTGACAAGGGCGTTCAGCTCCGCTGCCGGGTTGGAGGCTTGGGAACCAGTCCCCGCCGAAAGGCTGGTGAATGGCTGCCGAATGGCTGGCGAGGGGCTGGCGAGGGGCTGCTGGCTCGTTTCGGCTTCGTGCAGGATCGTCAACGTCCCTATGGCGTTCTGTGCTGCCGGTGAGTCCCGACCTGCCTGAGCCCTCCTCCAGCCTCACCCGCCAGCGCCTGCCCTGGTGGGGCCCCGATCTGCAGACGCTCAGGGACACGATCCGTCCCCAGCGCCTGCCGCAGGATCGCTCCACGGAACTGCACATCGACATCGGCGCCGGTGAGGCCCTGCTGGCCCGCTACAGCAGACCTCAGGCCCAACCGCCCGCCGCTGTGGTGGTGGTCATCCCCGGTCTGGGCGGCTGCAGCGAGGGCCCGGGAATCCGCCGTTTGGCGGACCATCTGCTCGGGTCCGGTTTTGCGGTGCTGCGGCTGAACATGCGTGGTGCCGGGGCCGGCCGCTCCCTGGCCTCCGGCACCTATGCAGCCCACTGCAACCAGGATCTGTTGCCGGCCCTGATCCGGGCACGGCAACTGGCCGATCAACTGGAGGCCGAGGCCGCTGCCACCGGGGGGGGAACCGTGCCCCTGTTCGGCATCGGTCTGTCCCTGGGGGGCACGATGCTGCTCAATGGCATTCTGCAGCGGCCATCGCCACCCCTGCTGGACGGTCTGGTCTGCGTCAGCAGCCCGCTGGATCTGATCCGCTGCACCGAGCAGTTCGATCGGCCTCGCAATCGTGTCTATCGCCGCTGGGTGCTCAGGCGCCTGCGCCAGCTGACCCTGGCCGATCCCCGCGGCGTTGCCCCCCAGGAATGCAGTGCCCTGACGGGGCCTGCCCGGGTGCGGACGCTTCAGGCCTTCGATGCGCGAATCACGGCACCGCGCTGGGGCTTCAGCTCCGTCAGCGCCTATTACGAGGCGGCCAGTCCGCTGGAACCCCTGCTGGCGACGATGG
>CAIKWV010000521.1 GCA_903831165.1 uncultured cyanobacterium | reverse complement strand
TCTTGCCGCCATTGATTCTGATGTGCAAACATTAGCCCTCTACGCAGGCACCCATCGAAAGCTCGATGGATTTTATCGGATGTTGATCAAGCGGTTCCCGTTCGCGCTCTACTACTTGATCAACGAATCATCGATCGATATCTACGCCATCCTTGACTGCCGCCGAGATCCCATCTGGATTCGCGATCGTCTGGCAACCTCCCCGCCGCCGCCTTGAAAAGCGTGTCGCCATGAGCGCTAGGCCGAGCGCTTCACCGGCCACAATCCTGATGACGTCAAGCCCATTGGGGCCGGCGTAGAAATCGAACTGGGTCACGTCCTCCCCCAGGATCCGGCGGGCCACGTCCTGGGCGGGGGCCGGGCTGTCTGTTGCCTGGCAAATCCGTGGCCCAGGAGCTCCATGAGCATCAGCGGTTGGTAGATGTGGCTCATGCGCATGCGCTTGGCGATGGTGTCGCGCAGGCGCTCGTAGGTGGGGGAGGGGGTTGGGGGCATGGGGGGATCCTGGCCGGGATTCCTTGTGCGGGCTGGCTTGCTGGGGCGGGGTGTGTGACAGGGGGTGGCACTTGCAGGACAGAGGCCCCGGCGATCACCCTGACCCACGAATGCTCCCCTATGCAGGCCAAGCGCTCGTTGACGAAGCCAAGATCTGCGACTACCTGCTCTCAGACACGCATCCAGTCGGTCGCTTTAAGGCCAGGGTATTTCGTTCACTCGGCTATACCATTGAATCCTGGACTCGACTTCGTGATGATCTGCTCAACCATGGGCAGACTGGGACGGTTCAGCGGATCGAGATGAGCGCCTATGGGATGAAAGTAGTCATCAGTGCCACTTTGAAAGGTCCCAACGGAGCATCCAGACCATTCAGAACGGTCTGGCTTATCCACGATCAGTCCAGACAGCCAAGGCTCGTCACCGCATTTCCGGAGTCAGTCATGTTCGTCTTGCACCAGACAGTTGCTCTCACCCACGACATACCTGATGCTGGTCTCCAGTTGGGTGATCTCGGAGCTGTCGTGGCTATTCACGATCCTGCAAATGTCGAGGTTGAGTTTGTCGCCGCATCGGGACGCACCCAATCGCTGTTGACGCTTTCAAGCAGCAGCCTCCGAACGATTGGTGATCAGGATCTCATCGCAGTTCGTTCGCTGGCCACTGCCAAGCATTGAATTTCGGACGTGCTCAGCGGCCCCAACCATCCGCTCGGCGATGCGCTCTCCATGCAGAGGGCTTGATCAGCACCCGCCTGCTGGCCTCCAGCGCGCAGAACCCACAGCCCGCCTCGCGCCTCCCATCGCTTACCGGCATTGCAGCTGAAGCAGAAGGCCTGCATGTTGCCAAGGTCGTCCGAGCCGCCGTGGTTCCTGGGCACGATGGGGTCCACCTCCAGGCCCCGTTGGTGCGGGGTTTGCCAAGCAACAGCCCGCCCCGCAGCATTCGCAGCAGCCGCGGGCGTGGGTAAGCACCCGGTACTTCACCGAGCCGCTGATCGGGGTGCGGTGGCGGCTCCTGTGCCCGAAGCCGCAGGCTTCTGCGTGAGCAAACAGCCCACCTCCTCGCCGCGCTGCATTCGGAAGGCATCGAGGCGCTGGCGGCACAGCTCCAGCCACTGGTCGCGTAGTGGCTCCGCCACGCTGGCCTTCGGCCAGGTAACGGCATCGCCCGG
>CAIKWV010000520.1 GCA_903831165.1 uncultured cyanobacterium | reverse complement strand
GAGGCCGGTTTCGTTGGGGGTGCGGAAGCTCTCGCCGGCGGGGCGGATCGCCTCATGGGCCTCCTGGGCATTGCGCGCCTTGGTCGAGAACTGGCGCGGCGCCGGGCTGAGGTACTCCTTGCCGTAGCGCTCGGCCACACAGGCGCGGGAGGCCTGGATCGCCTGATCGGAGAGGTGCACCGAATCGGTGCGCATGTAGGTGATGAAGCCCTTCTCGTACAGCCCCTGGGCCGTGCGCATCGTCTCCCGGGCCGAGAGCCGCAGCTTGCGATTGGACTCCTGTTGCAGGGTGCTGGTGGTGAACGGCGGTACCGGCTTGCGCACCGTGGGTTTCTCCTCCACCGAGGCCACCTGCCAGGGGCCGCTCTCGACGGCCTGCTGCAGCTGGCGCGCTTCGGTTTCGCTCAGCAGCTTGACCTTGCTGCCGGCCTTGAGGCCGCCGGTGTTCTCGTCGAAGTCGGAGCCGCCGGCGATGCGCTCCCCCTTGAGATGGGTGAGCTTGGCCTCAAACCCCGAGCCCTTCTGGTCGAGCTTCGCCTTGAGATCCCAGTAGCTGCCGCTGCGGAAGGCCCGCCGCGCCCGCTCGCGCTGCACCAGCAGGCGCACCGCTACCGACTGGACCCGGCCGGCGGAAAGGCCCCAGGCCACCTTCTTCCAGAGCAGGGGCGAAAGGGTGTAACCCACCAGCCGATCGAGGATGCGGCGGGTCTCCTGGGCGTGGACCAGCTCCATGTCCAGCTCCCGGGTGGCGTCGAGGGCCCGGCCGATCGCCTCCTTGGTGATCTCGTGGAAGACCATCCGCTTGACGGGCACCTTGGGGGCCAGCAGTTGCAGCAGGTGCCAGCTGATGCTTTCGCCTTCCCGGTCTTCGTCCGTGGCCAGCAGCAGCCGATCGGCGCCCTTGAGGGCCTCCTTGAGCTCCTTGACGATCTTTTTCTTGTCCTTCGGCACCACGTAGAGCGGCTCGAAGTCGTTGGCGGTGTTGACGCCGAGGTTGGCCCACTTCTCGCCCTTGTGGGCTGCCGGAATCTCGCTGGCGTTGTTGGGGAGGTCGCGCACGTGGCCCATCGAGGCCTCGACGCGGAAGTCCTTCGGCAGGAAGCCCCGGATGGTTTTGGCCTTGGTGGGGCTCTCGACGATGACCAGGGTATGGGCCACGGATAGGCGCTGAACCGCTCCCTTCTTTATCGCATCGCTGGCCGATCCGTGCGATGTCGCTCACCAAAGCCTCCGGTCGGGACCAGGCCACGGCCGCTACAGTCCCCAGCACTGAAGCCTTTTTGCGCCGTGGCCGACGTGTTTTTCGCCGCCACTCCTGTCGCTTCCACCGCCGCCGATGCCACGGCCGCGATCGGTTCCGGTCTGAGCACCGGCACTCTCAACCTCCAGCTCAACGCGGCGGCCATCGCCCCGGAGGCCGCCGTGCTGGTGGCCTTGTTGGTCTGCCTGCTGGTGGATCTGGCCGGCGAGAAGGCCGCCAGCCGCTGGGTGCCACCGATCTGTTACGGAGGCCTGGGCGGATCGTTGGTGCTGCTGGCCCTGCAGTGGAACGGACCGCTGGAGCCGTCGTTCCTGGGCGCCTTCCTGGCCGACAACCTCGCCATCGCCATGCGGGCGGTCGTGGCCGCGTCCACCTTGATCTCGCTGCTGCTGAGCTGGCGCTATGTGGAGCGCAGCGGCACGCCGGTCGGCGAGTACGCGGCGATCCTGCTGGCCGCCACCCTAGGCGGCATGTTTCTGTGCGGCGCCACCGATCTGATCAGCATCTTCATTTCGCTGGAAACCCTTTCGGTCTCGAGTTATCTGCTGTCGGGCTACATGAAGCGCGACGCCCGTAGCTCCGAGGCGGCGCTCAAGTATCTGCTGGTCGGTTCGGCGGCGGCGGCGGTCTTTCTCTATGGCGCCTCGCTGCTCTACGGGCTCAGTGGCGGTGCCACCAGCCTCGATGCCATTTCGATCGCGCTGCGGACGTCCGACACCCCGATCACGGCTCTGGCCCTGGTCTTCGTGCTGGCCACGGTGGCCTTCAAGATCGCGGCGGTTCCCTTCCACCAGTGGACACCCGACGTCTACGAGGGGTCGCCGACTCCTGTGGTGGCCTTTCTTTCCGTGGGTTCCAAGGCGGCTGGTTTTGCCCTGGCCCTGAGGATTCTGGTGGGCTGCTTCGAGAGTTTCGACGCCCAGTGGAAGTTCCTGTTCACGGTGCTGGCGGTCCTGAGCATGGTGCTGGGCAACGTGGTGGCCCTGGCCCAGACCTCGATGAAGCGGATGCTGGCCTACAGCTCGATCGGTCAGGCCGGCTTCGTGATGATCGGTCTGGTGTGTGGCACAGAGGACGGCTTTTCGGCGATGGTCCTTTACATCGCAGCCTATTTGTTCATGAACCTGGGAGCCTTCGCCTGCATCATTCTCTTTTCGCTGCGCACCGGCAGCGATCGCATCGCCGATTACGCCGGTCTCTATCAGAAAGATCCGCTCATCACCCTGGGGCTCAGTCTCTGCTTGCTGTCTTTGGGTGGCATCCCGCCGATGCTGGGCTTCTTCGGCAAGATCTATCTGTTCTTTGCCGGTTGGGCCGACCATCAGTATCTGCTGGTGGTGGTGGGTCTGATCACTTCGGTTGTGTCGATCTACTACTACATCTCCGTCATCAAGATGATGGTGGTCAAGGAGCCCCAGGAGGCCTCTGACGTGGTGAAGAGTTATCCCCCAATCAATTGGAATCTTGCGGGTATGCAGCCATTGCGCGCCGCCCTCGTGGGTTGCGTCGTGGTCACCGCCGTTGGCGGCATCCTTTCGAGCCCTCTGTTCAACTGGGCCAGCTCCACCGTGGCCGGTACCCCGATCCTGCAGCAGGCGATCGCCAGCACCAGCGCGCTGCCACTGGGCTGAGGTCGGCCATGACTGCTTCCGCCGGTCCCACAGCTCCTCCCCAGAACCTCGGGCCCGAGCCCAGGCTGAGGGGTCCATCGGCAGCCAACGCCTCCAAGCAGAGCGCCGCACCGGTGGCTGAATTGGATCAGATCTCCAAGGTCTACGGCAGCGGTGATACCGAGGTGCGCGCCCTTGATGACCTCAATCTTCTCGTCTATCGCGGCGAATATCTGGCGATGATGGGCTCCTCGGGCTCCGGCAAGAGCACGGCGATGAACATTCTCGGCTGCCTCGATCGCCCCAGTGCCGGCACCTATCGCCTCAACGGCACACCGGTGGAACATCTCGATGACGATGAACTGGCCGATCTGCGCAATCGCGAGCTGGGCTTTGTGTTTCAGCAGTTCCATCTGTTGCCCCAGCTCAGTGCCCTCGACAACGTCACCCTGCCGATGATTTATGCCGGCGTCCCCCTCAAGGAACGCCGTGAGCGCGCCGCCGCGGCCCTGCAACGGGTGGGATTGGGTCAGAGGCTCGATAACCGCCCCAACCAGCTTTCAGGCGGCCAGCAGCAACGGGTGGCCGTGGCGCGGGCCATCATCAACCAGCCGATTCTGTTGCTCGCCGATGAGCCCACCGGCGCCCTCGATTCCAGCACCACCCGCGAGGTGCTCGACCTGTTTGACGAGCTGCACCATCAGGGCATGACGATCCTGATGGTGACCCATGAGCATGACGTCGCCGACCGGGCCGAGCGGGTGCTGCAGTTCAAGGACGGCCACATCGTCGACGGCCTCGGCGACTGGATTCACCACGTCTGAGGGCCGATCAGCCCCTTTGGCGCTGAGCTGGAGCGGCCGTGCCCATCGGAGCCATCGGCCCACGGGCTGCTCCCGGGCCGGCCGGGGCCGTTGCGGGCAGGGACAGGGGGGAGCGGGGCCGCTCCAGGGTCTGCAGCAGCTGGCCCATCAGCATCGCTACGGCATCCGGTCCCGGGCCCCCCGGCAGGCCAGCCATGCCGGGCAGGCTCGCGAACATGCCGCCGCCTGGATCCAGTTCGCCAGGATCGACCGCCACCCAGCCGCCCTCCTGGGGCATGCGCACTTCAAAGTGCAGGTGGGGTCCGGTGCTCAGCCCCGTGCTGCCGACCCGGCCGATCACCTCACCCTGGCGGACCACCTGCCCCTCCTTGACGTAGAGCTCGGAGAGATGGCCGTAGAGGGTGCGGCGGCGCGGGCCGTCGTGCTCAATCTCGATCGCCAGGCCGTAGCCGCCGGCGAGGCCGCTGCTCATCACGCGGCCATTGAGGGCCGCCACCACCGGGGTGCCCTCCGGCGCCGCCAGGTCCCGACCGGCATGCATCAGCCAGGTGCCCATCACCGGATGCAGACGCCAGCCGAAGGGACTGGAGACCACGGCCGAACCGATCAGGGGGAAAATCAGGCCCGCATTGCCATTGCCGGCGATGGCCGCCGGGCGGGGGGTGCGACCGAAGACATCCGTGAGCCGGAACGTGCCGCCGGCCCCCGAGAGCAGGGCCGTGACCGGTACGGAAATGGGCGGCAGGGGCATGGCATCGGTGCTGAAGCGCCCCGCCGCCGTTCCCATGCCGCCGCCGCTGAGACCACCATCACCATCGCCGCTGGCGAAGCCGACCCCATCGAGACGACCGCGGCCCCGCACCACCACACCGCTGCCGCATTCCAGCGCCGACAGGGCCCCGTTGCTGCAGGCCTGGCGGCGGGCGGCGTTCATCGGGCCGATCAGGCCGCCATGGACCCGTACCCGCTCGGATGGAGAGATGACGCCATCCCGCACCAGTTCATCAAGGGAGGCATCGAAGCGGCGGGGCGGCAGGCTGCGGCGCTCGGCCGTCGAAGGTCGCAACGGCTGCTCGGCCATTGGTTGGGGGGCGCTGGTCGCCGGGACCGGGCTGGCCTGCTGGACCGGGGCAGGCGACGCTGGCGTCAAGGCAGGCGCCACCGCCGGGGCCGGTGCGGTTTCGGTGGGTGCTCCTGCTGGCTGGCTGGACTGGGGCGCCTCGCTTTCGGCCAGCACCAGGGGCACGGCCGCCAGGGGAGCCGCGGCCAACAGGCCCAGGAGCAGAAGCTGAAGCGGCTTGGTGGCCATGGCAAGCAAGGGAGTGGTTCCTCGGAGAGGGGAAGGACGACGGGAGCAGGACAACGCCAGGCTGGTGCAAGCTGCCGACGCAATTGTTGTGTCCCGGGGGGAGCTGACCGAAGCGGACGAGGGGCTCGCGTCCGCCGAAGGGATGGCGGCCTCGAGTGGGATCAGCTTGGAAGGTGAGGCATCGATCCGGGCAATTTAAGGGGCAGCCCCCGACCCACCCACCTCAAACCGGCGTTGCAGCACCCTTTCCTGTGTCCCGCACCGCAGACGCAGGCCGCCATCGCGGCTGAGGCCCACGGGACGCCAGTCCTCACCATCGAGTCGCAGCGGGGCGGAGCCGAGGTGCAGGCGCTGTTCGGCCAGTTGGCGCACCGGCTCCGGTCGCCCGGCCCAGGCCATCGCCCATTCCAGGGCCAGCAGCACCCGGGCCGCCAGGCGCAGCGGCTCGGCGCCCCGGGGGCCCAGGGATCGGCGCAGGTTGCAGGCCCCGGCCGGCACCGGGTTGAGACCGTTCAACCCCACCCCCAGCCGGGCCCAGCGGATTCGATCGCCCCGCAGCCGCAGCCTTGGCAACAGGCCGGCCAGCTTGGCCGGTTGCCCATCTCCCCCCGGCAGCAACAGGTCATTGGGCCATTTCAACCGCACCGGCAATCCCAGTTGCTCCAATTGCAGGGCTAGGCCGACCGCCACCGCCAGACCGGGGGCCGCCGCCTCGGCCGGATCCTGGGGCCAGGGCAAGGCGGCGCTGAGCCACACCCCCCCGGGGGGAGCCAGCCAGATCCGCCCCTGCTGGCCATGGCCGAAGCGCTGATGCCGTGCCAACAGGGCCAGCGGAGTGGTCAGAGGCCCCGAATCGGCGGGCAGGCAGGTTGCCAGCCAGCGATCCAGCTCGCTTTCGGTGCTGGCACAGACCGGCAGGGCCCTCAACCGCCAGGGTGATGCCAGATCAGGCCCCGTCGCCAAGGCCGCCCCTGGCGCGTGCTCCTGAGGCGACGTCAGCAGACTCCGGCGCTTGGCCAGGATCCGGCCGATCACAGTTGCCGCAGCCAGGCACCAATCCGGGCGGCACCGGCTTCGAGCTCCGCTGCGGGATGGACCAGGGCCAGGCGCTGCCAGCCCTCACCGCCGGGCCCGAAGCCGTTGCCCGGTGTCAGGCAGACGCCGGTGCCATCCAGCAGGGCTGCGCAGAACGCCTCCGAGTCGAGGCCGCGACGGCGGGCCACTTCGGGCAGCTGCAGCCACAGATAGAGGGCCATCGACGGGCGCTGCAGGGGCCAGCCTTGGGCTTCCAGGGCCGCCGCCATGCGATCGCGCCGCTCCCGGTAGACCGCCCGCAGGCGCTCAGGCCAGTCCGGTGCCTGCTCCAGGGCGGCGATGGCGCCGGCCTGCAGGGCCAACGACTGGTTGAAATCCACCACGCCCTTGAGCTGGCGCAGGGCCGTGATCAGCCACTCGGTGCCGATGGCGAAGGCCAGCCGATAGCCGCCGAGGCACCAGCTCTTGGAGAAGGAGAAGAACTCGATGCCGCACTGGCGCCAGGCCGGGTTGCGCAACAGGGCCGGGGCCTCCCCCTCAAGGGCCAGATCGACATAGGGATTGTCGTGGGCCAGGACGATGTCGTGGCGCAGGGCCCGCTCGACCGCCTGATCCAGCCAGAGCTGCTCGCCGGTGGTGGCGGTCGGATTGTGGGGAAAGCCCAGCACCATCAGCTTCAGTGCATCCCACTCGGCGGCGCTGAGGCGATCAAAATCCGGGCGCCAGCCCTGGTCGGCTTCAAGGGGCAGCAGCACCGGCCGGGCCGAGGCCAGGTGCAGGCCACCGCGGTGGGAGGGGTAGTAGGGATCAAGCAGCAGGGCGGCATCGCCGGGGTTGAGCACCGCCAGGGGCAGGTGGGCCGTGCCCTCCTGGGATCCCACCAGCAGCAGCACCTCGCTGTCGGGATCCACCGTCACCCCGAAGCGTCGCTGGGCCCAGGCGGCCACCGCTTCCCGGAACGGCCGGGTGGCGCCGTGCAGGCAATAGGAGGCGCTTTCGGGCTGGTTCAAGCCGGCGGCCATGGCCTCAAGGGCCACCGCCGGGGGCTGCAGGTCGGTGGAGCCGAGTGAGAGGTCCAGCAGCGGCGGCAGGGATGCCGCATCAGCGCCATTGCTGAGCCGCTGCTGGTAGATCAGCTTGCGCTGGTCGTTGCGGGCGAAGACGCCGCTGCCGAGCAGGGCCAGCCGTTCAGAGATGGGCATCCAGGAAGGCCTGCAACTGGGGCTTGGCCATGGCCCCCTCGTGGCGGCCGATCTCGACGCCATCCCGGAACAGGATCAGGGTGGGCAGGCCCTGCACCTTGTAGGCATCGCGGCTACCGGGGTTGCCATCGGCCTCGAGTTTGCCGACCGTGAGCCGTCCGGCGTAGGTGCCGGCGGCCCAGGTCATCAACGGTGCCATCAGGCGGCAGGGTCCGCACCAAGCGGCCCAGACATCCACCAGAACCGCCGACGGCCGGGCGAGCACCTCGGCGGCGAAGTTGTCGTCATTGAGTTCAAGCACGGCGGCGCCTCCGTTGGGGGGCTCGGCGTTGGAAGCGGTCGACACGGCCCGGGGATCAGCTGGGACGATTGTATGGAGTCCCGTTGACCGGCCGGTGGCTCTTCCCACAGGGCCCTTGCCCCTTGCCCCAAACGAACGGCACCCGGGCAGAACCCCATCCATGCGGTGAATGGGTCTGGGGTTGCGGTACGCGGGGCTGACGTTTCTGTTCCGCCCTGAGCGAGAGGCCCTGAACCGGCTCGGAGCCGCATCGGGCGACCTCGCGCAGCTTGCGGGGCTAAGCGGCTGAAGCCATGGGCGAGTGTCGCCTGAACCAGGCGACCCGGGCCTGCTGGGTCAGCGCGGGACTCCGATGCGGGACCGCCCTCAGAGCTTGTCGATCGAGCGCTTGAGCTGCTCGAGCTCGGCATCGACTTCGGCCACCTGAACGGGTTCCAGCTGGGGCACGGGCCCGCCCGAGGCCGGCAGGGAGACCGGATTGCTGCCACCTTCCATGCGGGTCTTGAGCGCCGCCAGCTCCTCGTCCACGCTGCTGCCTTCAAGAGCGGCGAACTGGCTTTCCAGATCGGCGCCGGCCAGTTCAGCGGCGGCCTGGCTGCGGGCCTCCATGGCCAGCACCTTCTCCTCCATCTGATCAAAGGCGGCCATGGAGCTGTTGGTGCCCAGGTTGCCGACGGCGTTCTGCAGCTGCTCCTGGGCCTGGGCCGCCTGCTGGCGGGCCTTGAGCATGTCCTTCTTGGTCTTGGCCTCGGCGATCTTGCCCTCGAGAGCCGTCAGGCTTTTCTTGAGGGTTTCCACCTGGCCGGACTGGCTGGCGATCTGATTGTTGAGGGTGGTCGCCGTCTCCGAGTAGGTCTTGCGGCGGGTGAGGGCTTCGCGGGCCAGGTCCTCGCGGTTTTCCTTGAGGGCGAGCTCGGCCTTGCCCATCCAGTAGCGGTCCTGGGAGGAGGCCTGG
>CAIKWV010000519.1 GCA_903831165.1 uncultured cyanobacterium | reverse complement strand
GTTCACGCCCCGCCAGCTGGCCGCCAGCGGCATCCCCGAGGCGGTGTCCGCGCTGTCGGAACAACTGGCCGCCAGCCCCCGCTGGGTGATCTGCGCGCCGGAATACAACGGTTCGATTCCGCCGGTGCTCACCAACGCCATTGCTTGGCTGTCGGTGCAGGGGGACGACTTCCGCAGCCTGTTCAACGGACGGCCGATCGTGATCGCCACCCATTCGGGCGGGGGTGGTTTTGCCGTGCTCACCGCCTTGCGCATCCAGTTGGCCCATCTCGGCGCCCATGTGGTGGGCCGCCAGCTCGTCAGCAACAGCTCCAGGCCCGCCCGCGACGAGAGCCTTGAGGATCTGATCGATCGCCTGCGCCAGCTCGAACCGATCCAGCTCTGAGATCAGGTTGGGTGCCACTCCTCTACGGCGCCAGGGAGCGGCCCCGCCAGGTCCAGCCCCGGCCGGTCAGGGTGCGCCAGACCGACACCGGAGCGAGCGCGCCGAGGATCAGGCCGCCGAGCCCCGCCAGCCACCAGTGGGTGAGCGCTAGCCCGAAGTGCTGGCGACTCCACAGCCGCAGGGTCAGCTGCAGGGCGATGGCGGTGCCACAGGCCAGCAGCAGCCACGGTGACCCCAGTAGCAGCCAGGCCGCCAGACCGACCGGCAGCAGCAACCAGGGCAGCGTGAACAGCTCCACCACAAAGGCACCGGCGGCCAGGGCCCGCGGCACATCGCCATCCAGCCCCAGTAGCCAGTTCTTGCTCCAGCCCTCCCACAGGGCCGCCAAGTCCCGGTACATGCGCAGGGTCAGACAGTCGGTGGCCAGTAGATAGCGAAGCCGCAGCCCTGCGCCCTTGATCGCCCGCGCCAGGGCCAGATCTTCCACCACCACGCCGGCCACGGCCCGATGGCCGCCCACGGCTGCGTAGGCGGCGCTGCGGAACAGCATGAACGGCCCGGCCGCAAAGGCCAGGGAATCGTCCGGGTCATTGGCACGGTCAATCGGAAAGCCCAGGCCCAGCAGGCTGGTGATGATCGGCTGCACCAGCCACTCCGCCAGGCAGCCGCAGCGCAACTGGGGGGCCAGGCTGAGCAGATCGGCACTGCTGCTGAGTGCCTCCGCCAGGGCCCAGGGCAGGGCGTCCGCATTGGGACGCAGATCGGCATCGAGGAACAGCAGCCATTCCGGCGCTGCGCCCTGCTGCTGCAGATGCTGCCAGGCCCGATCACAGGCCCAGTTCTTGCCCACCCAGCGTTCGCCGCTGGGCCGGGGACCGGCTGCCAGCAGCTGGAAGCGGGGATCTTCCCCGGCCGCCTGCCGGGCCAGGGCGACCGTGTCGTCACTGGACTCGTCGTCGACGACGAGCAGGGACCAGGCGCGGCAGGGGGGCTGGCTGGCCAGCAGCGCCGTGACCAGTTCGCCGATGTTGTCGGCTTCGTTGTAGGCCGGCACCACCACGATCAGCTGGGTGTCGATCAGCGCGTCTCCCGTTTCGGGTGGCCGCAGCCGCGGAGCCTGGCTGATGACCCGGTGCAGGGACGCCAGCATCAAGGCCAGTCCCGCACAGGCGAGCAGGGCCATGCCGAGGGCGATCCCCAGGAGGAGGTCGATCAACCGCGGTGCAGCATCAGGGGCCTGTTTACTTCAACCTTGGCGGATCCTGCCCGCCACTGAATCACCGCTGGCGGGAATCGGCAGGGGGGCGGTGGCAAAGCAGGATGGGGAGGTCGACGCCGATGCCATGGCCCGCTTCCTGGTGGTGCTCAAACCCCGCGAGTCCATCCCCTGCCGGGAACTGATCGATGGCATGGATGCGCTGGTGAACCAGCTGGGGGCCCAGGTGGACCACCGCACTCCGGCACACCTCAGCGCCATGCTGCGGGACAACGGTGACAACCTGCGCCTGCAATTGTTCGCCGATGTGCAGGCCAAAGCCCAGGGACCGGTGCTGGAGCTGGTGCTGATGAGCCGCGAACCGATGGGGCGCGGGGCTCCCCGCACCCTGCAACGGTTCGTCAACCTGGTGGATGTGGCGGCCGACACCATGCCTGGCCTGGATCTGGTGTTCCGATCCGACCGGGATGGCCCTTTGCCAGACCGAGGCTGACCCCATGACGCCGATCAGCGCTCGGAGCCTTGGCTCCCTCTCCACCCCTGCCCAGCTCATCCCACCGCGGGGCTATCGCGTCCTGGCCTGGTTGGGCCTGATCGCTAACGGCCTGACGATCCCCTTGGGCCTGGCCCTGATCCTGATGGATCCGACCTGGCGCATCACCCACATCGCCCTGGGGGCCGGTGCGGTGCTGCCCTGCGCGGCTGTGGGCATCGTCGCCTGCGTCGCCCTGCTGCAATGGCGCCACTGGGGCCAGGTGGTGGCGATCGTCGCCCTCTCGATCAGCCTGGCGATCAGCCTTCCCTACGGCATCGTCAGGTTGGTGCTGATCCCCGCCGACCGCCCGCTGGTGGCCGTGCTGGCTGCCCTGTTGTGGAGTCTGAATGTGGCGGTGCTGGTCTTCTGGTGCCGACCGACGGTGCGCCGGTATCTGCGCTGAGGGCCAGGCTGCAGCGTGGGGCTCGGGTCATTTTGTAGCAATCGAGCCATCGGGCGGTCTCTCGGGCACCTTGGATGGAGTGATAAACAGAGAGCCGCCGTGCCCAGCCCCCAACGACTCGCCGTTCTGCAAAGGATCCAGCAGCGCCAGCCCGTTGCCACGCCGCCGATCCAGAAGCTCGATGAGCTCTGGGCCAGTGACGTCTTCACCCTCGACCGCATGAAGGCGGCCCTGCCCAAGGACATCTACAAGTCCGTGCAGCGCACGATCAAGGAGGGCAGCAAGCTGGATGTGTCGGTGGCCAATGTGGTGGCCCAGGCGATGAAGGAGTGGGCCAGCGCCCGCGGAGCCCTCTACTACTCCCACGTCTTCTATCCGCTCACCAATCTCACCGCCGAGAAGCACGACGGCTTCATCGCCCCCCAGGGCGATGGCAGCGCCATCGCCGAGTTCACCGGCAAGCTGCTGGTCCAGGGCGAGCCGGACGGTTCCTCCTTCCCGAATGGCGGCATCCGCTCCACCTTCGAAGCCCGCGGCTACACGGCCTGGGACGTCACCAGCCCCGCGTACCTGATGGAGACCCCCAACGGGGTGACGCTCTGCATCCCGACGGTGTTCGTCTCCTGGACCGGTGAGGCCCTCGATCACAAGACACCGCTGCTGCGCTCGATCGCCGCGGTCAACAAGCAGGCCCAGCGTCTGCTGCGTCTGCTGGGAGAAACGGACGTGGCTCCGGTCAACTCCAGCTGCGGTGCCGAACAGGAGTACTTCCTGATCGACAGCTCCTATGTGCCGCTGCGCTCCGATCTGCTGCTGGCGGGCCGCACCCTGTTCGGGCGCCCTTCGGCCAAGGGGCAGCAGTTCGACGACCACTACTTCGGTGCCATCCCTGAACGGGTGCAGGTGTTCATGCAGGACGTGGAGCGACAGCTCTACAAGCTCGGCATTCCCGCCAAGACCCGTCACAACGAAGTGGCGCCGGGACAGTTCGAGATCGCGCCCTTCTTCGAGGCGGCCAATGTGGCCACCGATCACCAGCAGCTGACGATGACCATTCTTCGCAGCACGGCGAAGAAGCACGGTCTCACCTGCCTGCTGCACGAAAAACCCTTCGCCGGTATCAACGGCTCCGGCAAGCACGTCAACTGGTCGATCGGCAACGCCACCCAGGGCAACCTGCTGGACCCTGGCCACACCCCTCACGAAAACCTGCAATTCCTGCTGTTCTGCGGCGCCGTGATCCGGGGGATTCACCTCTACGGCCCCCTGCTGCGGGCGGCGATCGCCACGGCCAGCAACGACCATCGTCTGGGGGCCAATGAGGCGCCGCCGGCGATCATCTCGGTCTACCTGGGCAGCCAGCTCGAGGATGTGTTCAACCAGATCCGGGAGGGTCGCCTCACCGATTCCACGATCGGCGGCATCATGGATTTCGGCGTTGACACCCTGCCCGAGTTCACCAAGGACGCGGGGGATCGCAACCGCACCTCGCCGTTTGCCTTCACCGGCAATCGCTTCGAATTCCGCGCCGTCGGCTCCGGCCAGACGGTCGCCGGACCGCTGGTGGTCCTCAACACCGTGTTGGCCGACTCCCTCGACTGGGTCGCCGAACAGCTGGAGGCCAAGGTCTCCGGCGGCAGCTCCGTGGAAAGCGGCGCTCTGGCCGTCCTGCAGGAGGTGATGCAGCGCCACGGCGCTGTGGTCTTCGGCGGTAACGGCTACTCCGAGGAGTGGCATCGTGAAGCCGTCGAGCAGCGGGGCCTGGAGAACCTGCGCACCAGCGCCGACGCCCTGCCGGTTCTCAAGCGCGACAACATCCGCGATCTGTTCTCCCGCACCGGTGTGCTGACCCCGGTTGAACTCGAGAGCCGCTTTGAGGTCTGCGCCGAGCAGTACATCCTGGCGATCGAGGTGGAGGCCAAATTGGCGGTGCAGATTGCCCGCACCCAGATCTATCCTGCTGCCCTGCGTTATCTGGGGGAACTGGCGGGTTCCCTGCAACTGCAGAGTTCCCTGGGCCTGGCGATGTCACCGGAGACCTCCCAACAGGTGGCCGGCTTTGTGCAGAAGCTCGACAGCCTCTGCGCCCAGCTGCAGGCCGCCCTGGACGGCGCCCCCCATGGCACCGATGCCCACCTGCGCTACAGCGCTGACTGCATCATTCCGCTGATGGACCAGCTGCGGACCTCGGTGGATGGCCTGGAAGCCCTGGTGGATGACAATCTCTGGCCCCTGCCCACCTACCAGGAGATGTTGTTCATCCGCTGAAACAAACCGGGCCAGGGCCAACCGTTCAGGTTCGCGGAACCGGCTCCCAAGCCTGAACCAACGGGTTGCACCCTGGCCGCCCCCCATCAGCCCCGGCCATGGTTTTTGCCGAACAGCTCTTTGGGGCGCTCGGCATTGATCATGGCCGCGCCCTACAGGCTTGATCAGCAGCTGCAGCCCGCAGCGGCGCAGAATCAGCGGGTCATGGCATTGAAAGTGAGTGAAGAAAAGGGTGGGGAGAGCATTTGTCAATAGCGATGATTGCGGTCATTGAGTAGAACGGAGCCAAAGCTGCTAGGGTGGCCCCCTGTTTTGGGGTGAACGAGGTGGAAGCCTGGGCCAGTGGCCTCCGGTGTCGGACGACTCTGGTCAGCAACATTCGGCTCCTTCGTCATCAACTCATCCATGGTTCATACCATTGAGCTGCTGATTCCTTGCTTCAACGAAGCGGAATGCCTTGGTCCTTTGTTCCTCGCGCTTGAGACTGCCTGCCGGCAGGAGCCCGACCTGGAATGGACCCTGATTGTGGTGAATGATGGCAGTCTGGATCGCACTCGCGATGTGGCCCTGCATCTACTTGAGCAAAGTCGTGGCTGGTGTCAAGGACGGCTGATTGATCTGTCCAGAAACTTCGGCAAGGAGGCGGCGTTGATTGCCGGCCTCGACCAATCCCAAGCCGATGCCTGCATCATCATGGATGCCGACATGCAGGATCCGCCGGAGTTGCTGCGCGACATGATCCAGGCCTGGAGAGAGGGGGCGGAAGTGGTGAGCGCGCGGCGTACACAACGCCATTCCGAAAACCCGATCAAGGTTATGACCGCTGCCCTCTTTTATCGGATCTTCCGGGCCACCTCAAAACTGGACGTCCAGATTGATGCCAGTGACTTTCGACTGCTTGATCGGCGTGTGGTCAAGGCCATCATTGATTGTCGAGAAACTGTTCGCTTCTCCAAAGGCTTTTTTGCGTGGGTGGGTTTCCGCCAGGTTGAAATTCCGTACCGCCAGGCAAGCCGTGCCGGCGGAATGGGTAAGTGGGGAGCGTGGAAACTCTGGAATTATGCACTGGATGGTATTTTCAGTTTTTCCACAGCTCCCTTGCGAATCTGGAGCTATCTGGGCCTCATCGTCACCTGTCTATCCTTTTTGTTGGGCATCATTGCCATCGCTCGCACTCTGATCCTCGGCGTGGATGTGCCGGGCTATGCGTCGCTGCTGACCACCATCACATTTCTTGGTGGCATTCAGTTGATCGGTATTGGCATGATTGGCGAATATCTTGGCCGCACGTATATGGAAAGCAAGCGACGTCCAACTTATGTGATCAGATCGGTCCACGAAGTGTAAGCAATCAGCTGTTAGCGCTCCACTCTTTTCAGCTGCACAGGGGCCCAGCCCGCACCATCCCCGGCTCCCAATAGGCACCCCAGTGGGCCCCCGCTGTTGTTGGACTCACTGCTGGCGGGGCCAATCGAGCGGCTCCTGCCCTGACCTCTCTCTTCCCCTTCCCAGGCTTCTCCAGGCCGAGCGCCAGGTCGGCCGACGGATCGGCGGATTCCGGCCGTGCCTTCATCGTTTTGAATGGGAGACCTGCACTGGCAGACGCTCCTCGCCATGTCGCTCCAGCCTCAAGCTCCGGCAGAACCTGAGGGCGCCCCCGACTCCTGTCGCTGATGGCCTTCAACCGCAGCCTGCGCCACCACAGCCTCAGGTCTCGGGAGGTCCTGCCCTTCTATGACAGTGTCTTCGCGGTGGCCTTCACCCTGCTGGCCTTCAACCTGCCGGATCGCCTCGGCGCGTTGGCGGGGACGTCCCAGCTGCTGAACACCCTGGCTTGGTATGGGCTGAGCGCCGTGGCGGTGTTTCTGTATTGGCTCAAGCTGCGGCGGCTGGTGCTGCTGGATCGGTTTGTGCAGCTCCCCCAGCTGGGTCTGATCGGCCTCGGTCTGCTGACGGTGGTCCTGGTGCCCAAGCTGGCGAGCCTGGTGCTGCGCCACGGTGTCGGCGTGGGCAGTTTGCTGCAATGGACCCTGGCCCAGGTGGTCAATACCACCTTTCTCGGCTTTCTGTTGCTGTTCAACCTCATCTGTCTGCTCTATGCCATCAGCCTGAAGGTTCGACGCAGCCATCGGCGCCGCAGTGACCAGTTGCTACAGGGAATTATCACCACCCAGCTGATGGGACTGGCGGCGATGCTGGTGCTGGTCATTCTGGAATTGAGCTTCGCCTGGTTCGACAATCAGTACGTTTTCCTGCTGCCTCTGATCCTGGTGGCCGAGGAAATCACTGTGCTTCGGGTCATTTATCGTCGTCCGCCCCAGCGTCATCCATGAGCGGCTATCCCCATGCCAACCATCACGGCCTCCGCAGCCTTGAGGTGCTGCCCCTGTTTGATGGGGTCTTCGCCGTGGCCTTTACGCTGCTGGCCTCCAGCGTGCCCGAGCAGCTGACGATGGGCATCGGCGGCGTGGGCAACCTGCTGCTAGCGATCGCCAGCTTTTTGCTCAATGGGGTGGCGGTGTTGCTCTATTGGTTCAAGCTGAGGCGCTTGGTGGTGATCGCCCGTCAACTGACACCTGTTCAGGTGGTTCTGGGCTTTGCCAGCATGCTGACGATCGTGGTGCTGCCCAAGCTTTCAGCCCTGGCTTTGGTTTATGGCAGCGGCACGGGCAATTTGTTCGCCTGGACCCCTGCTCAGGAGGTCAACATGGTTTTTCTCGGAGCCCTGTTTTTGTTCGACGGCTTCTGCCTGCTGTTTGCCCTCAGCCTGCGGCGTCACCGTCCCAGGTCCGGCCATACCCAGCAGGAACTGACGACGGCGATTGAGGCCCAGGCCCTTGGTTTTGCCGTTCTGTTGTTGCTGGGCGCCCTGGAAGTGTTGTTCAGCTGGTTCAACAATCAATACGTGCTGCTGGTCCCCCTGGTGCTGCTGCTGGAGGAGCTGCTTGTCGCCCGTCGCTTTGGCCGCAGATCGCCATCGGCCGCGGCGCTGACGCCCGCCAGGCTCCCACTGGAACCGTAGCGATTGCTACCGAATAGTCCCCGGCGAGAGTTCATGGTGAACATTCTCAAGGGAGATCGCCTGTGGAGCTGGCCCTCGTCGCTGCCAACCCTGACCTGGCACTGCGCAGTGCCAACAACGGCTTTGTGCTGCAGTGCGCGGCTCTTGTGCTGATGATGACGCCGGCGCTGGCGATCTTCTACGGCGGTTTCGTGCGCAGCCGCAACGTGCTCAACACGATGGTGATGAG
>CAIKWV010000518.1 GCA_903831165.1 uncultured cyanobacterium | reverse complement strand
GCCGGCGTAGTCGCTGACGATGCCTCCGGCCTCCTCCACCAGCACGATGCCGGCGGCCAGATCCCAGGGGGACAGGCCCCGTTCCCAGTAGCCATCAAGTCGGCCGGCGGCGACAAAGGCCAGATCCACGGCGGCGGCTCCGGGCCGCCGCACGCCGCGGCTGCGGTGGGTGAACCAGGCGAACTCGGCGTAGTTGTTGTCCAGCCGGCTGGTGCGGTCGTAGGCGAAGCCCGTGGCCAGCAGCGAATCCCCCAAGCGCTCGCAGCGGCTGATCGCCAGGCGCCGGTCGTTGCACCAGGCCCCCTGGCCAGCGGCGGCCCAGAAGAACTGCTCCAGCGCCGGCGCGGCCAGGGCGCCCAGCAGGGGCAAGCCCTGCCAGGTGAGCCCGACCGACGTGGCGAAGAAGGGGAAGCCGTGGGCGTAGTTGGTGGTGCCATCGAGGGGATCGACACACCACTCCAGATCGCCGGAGCCCGGACGGCGCCCACTCTCTTCGGCCAGGATCCCGAGGCCAGGGGTCTGCTGTTCGAGCACCGCCAGCACGGCCGCCTCGGCGGCCTCATCGGCTTCGGTCACCAGATCCCCGGCCCGACCCTTCTCACGGATCCGCTCCAACTGGCCGTAGTGCTGCCGCAGCACGGTGCCACCGGCCTCGGCGGCCTGCCGCGCCACCGCCGCCAGCTCGCTCACCTGCGCCGGGCTGAGGCCGCTGCCTTCCAGGGCGGCGCTGCAGAGCCTGAGGTGGTTCATTCGTCGTCCAGGGGCAGTCCGGGACGCACCTTGCCACGGCCGAAATGGCGGCCGAACTGCAGGTCGTAGACCTCGTCCTCGTCCTGGGTCTCCACCTCCAGCGGACCGGTGGCCCGGGCCACGCACAGCAGGCCATAGCCCCGGCGGCGCACCTCCCGGGAGAGCCCGAGGGCCTCGCGCTGGTCGATCTCGCCGGCCAGCACGCGCACGGCACAGGCCGTGCAGCAGCCGTTACGACAACTGAAGGGCAGCGGTTCGCCCTGCTGTTCAAAGCTGCGCAGGATGTACTCCCCCTCCGGCACCTCCAGGTGGATCACCCGGTTCTGCTGGCGCCAGTGGATCGTGATCGGATGGCTGCGGGGCATGGGAGGGCTGACTGGCGACGGGGAGCGGGGACGTCACAGGTCTCCCTGCTACATTGACATTTGCCCCGTTTGCCCCCGGAGAGGTGGCCGAGTGGTCGAAGGCGCAGCACTGGAAATGCTGTATAGGGGCAACTTTATCGAGGGTTCGAATCCCTCCCTCTCCGTTTCATCAAGCCGGTCGTTCTGACCGGCTTTTTTTTATGGGATCATGTCGACAAGTTGCTTGTGCTGCTGTTGCGCGCTGGAGGCGAGACAGGGCCGGGGATGGTTCTCGCGTTGTGTGATGGATGTGGGGTCCGAAACACTTCAGAATCCGTTGAAGGCGTCACCTCCGGTCAAGCTCAGCCCGACCGGGAAAGAGGGCCTTTGTGATGCGGACAGGCAAGGGAATCAACGGGTCACGCTCGACGGGGCCCGCAGCGGATGGCGGCAGCAGCCCTACGGAGCTGGGCTGGGACGACTGGATCGACGCAGCCTGGGGACATGCCGATGACGATGGGATGTAACCGGGTCTCCCAACTTGATGTCCGAACCATGCCCCGTCTCCTGCCGCTCAGGATCGACTGACCTGGGTGGATCCGAATCAGCCCGCAGGTCGACAACCGTTGCCTGCCCTTGATGCCTGGTTGCGGTTGGACTCGCACCAGCCCTTGGCGCCCTCCCAAGGTTTGCGGCCTTGGATGACGCCAAAACGCCAGAGATCAGGCGCAGCGGCAATGCATCAGCACGAATCCGGTTGCGCCCAAGCCTGAGGCGTTGCTGTCTGGGTGTGACTGCTCGGGTCAGCCGAAACGGCCACTGACGTAGTCCTGGGTGGCCTGCTGAGCCGGGGCGTTGAAGATTTCCTCGGTTTCGCTGTACTCCACCAGGTAGCCCACCTTGCCGCTGCCGCCCTCGACGGCCTCGGCGTTGAAGAAGGCGGTCATGTCGGCGACACGCACGGCCTGCTGCATGTTGTGGGTGACGATGATGATCGTGTAGTTGCGCTTGAGTTCATGCATCGTTTCCTCGATCTTCAGGGTTGAGATCGGATCCAGAGCCGAGCAGGGTTCATCCATCAGGATCACCTCCGGTTCGGTGGCGATGGCCCGGGCGATGCAGAGACGCTGCTGCTGGCCGCCGGAGAGGGCGAAGCCACTCTCCTGCAGTTTGTCCTTGCATTCGTCCCAGACGGCCGCCTTGCGCAGGGAGCGTTCCACCAGCTCATCCATGTCGCCGCGATAGCCATTGATGCGGGCACCGAAGGCGATGTTCTCGTAGATGGTCTTGGGGAAGGGGTTGGGCTTCTGAAACACCATGCCGATGCGGCGGCGCACTTCGACCGGGTCAATGCGGGGGTGGTAAAGATCCTGGCCATCGAATAAAACCCGCCCCTTGAGCGTGCAGCCGGGGATCAGGTCGTTCATGCGGTTCAGGGCGCGCAACACCGTGGACTTGCCACAACCTGACGGACCGATGAAGGCCGTGACCTTGCCATCGGGAATGTCCAGGAACACATTTTTGACCGCCTCGAAATTGCCATAAGCAATCGAAACGTTCTGCAGGGACATGCAGACGTCACTGCTGCTCATGCTGGCGGTGTTCTGCTGGCTGAGGCTGCTGGTCATGACGAGGGAAGCAAAGGAGGCGAGGAAGGGGGCGTTGACGCTGTGGGGATGGACCCGTCCAGTCTGGCTTGAAACGAAGGGCTGGTCTGTGGCGGGATGGCAGAGGCGAGGCGGATTGGATCAGATTTTGGACAGACCACCCAGCCAGCGCGCTAGCAGGTTCGCCGCCAGGATCATCATCACCAGCACAAACGAGGCGGCCCAGGCCAGTTCGTTCTGGGCCTGATAGGGCATGATCGCAAAGTTGAAGATCAACACCGACATCGTCGCGATCGGATTGAAGATGCCATCCGGCCAGAAGGCGGAGAACAGAGCTGTGAAAATCAGCGGTGCCGTTTCGCCGGCGGCCCTGGCGATCGCCAGCACCGCACCGGTGGAGATCGGCGTCAGGGCAGCGGGAATGACCACCTGGGTGATGGTGACGAACCGGGAAGCACCGACGCCATAGGCCCCCAGCCGCAACTCGTTGGGGACCAGCTTCAGGCCCTCATAGGTGGTCTTGATCACGGTGGGCAGCATCAGCACCGACAGGGCAATGCCGCCGGCCATGGCGCTGTAGCTCTGGCCGAAGAAGACGCGACTGGCGACGATCAGGCCGTAGACGAACACGCCACTGATGATCGAAGGCACACCGGCCAGGACGTCGTTGCCGAAACTGACCACCTGGCCGAACCAACTCTTGCCGGCGTATTCCGACAGGTAGACCCCGCCGGCCACCCCCACAGGCAGGGCGATCAGGGCGGCGATCAGGGTGACCAGCACCGTGCCGAGCATGGCGTTACCGATGCCGCCACCCTCCATGCCCGGGGCCGGGGGCAGTTCGGTGAACAGCCGCAAACTGAGCAGCCGACCGCCCTGCACCAGCACGTAGACCAGAACCAGGACCAGGGGCAGCACCGCCAGAGTGGCGAACAGACCCGAAATCAGGGTGAATAGTCCATTGAGACGGTTGCGCTTCAGCTTCGCATCGAAGGTCAGCGGGCGGCGATCGAAAAGACTGGTGTCGGTGTCGGTGCCGGAGACGCTGCCGGACCTGTTTGAGAAGGAGGTCATGGGTGCGAATTTCAGTATTTGAGGCTGAGGCGGCGGACGACCCATTGGGCCAGCACATTCACCGTGAACGTGAGCAGCATCAGGATCAGGGCCGCATACATCAGGGCCGACACCTGGATGCCGTCAGCCTCGCCGAACTGGTTGGCCAGCATCGAGGCGATCGTGTTGCCCGGAGCCAGCAGCGAGAGATCAAAGTTGAGCGAGTTGCCGATGATCATGGTCACGGCCATCGTTTCGCCCATCGCCCGCCCCAGCGCCAGCATCACGCCACCGATGATCGAAGAAATCGCCGCCGGCAGGATCACGGCAAAGATCGCCCCCCAGCGGGTGGTGCCCACGCCATAGGCCCCTTGGCGCAGCTCGATCGGCACCTGGTTAAGGGCGTCGCGGGCGATGGCCGTGATGATCGGCAGCACCATCACCACCAGGATCAGGATGGCTGGTGCCATGCCGGGACCCTGCGGGGTGGTGGAGAAGAAAGGTGTCCAGCCCAGCAGCTTGTGCAACAACTCGAGCGCAGGCCGGATCGCCGGCTCCATCACAAAGATGGCCCACAGTCCCAGCACCACCGATGGGATGGCGGCCAGCAGTTCGACCATCAGACCGATCAGATCACGCAGGCGCGTGGGGATCAGATCTTCGGTGATGAAAATGGCCGTCCCCACCCCGAGCGGCACCGCGATCGCCAAAGACAGAATCGAAGTGACCAGGGTGCCGTAGATCGCCACGAGGGCGCCGTACTGATTGTTGACCGGATCCCAGGCGGAAGTGGTCACAAAGCGCAGGCCGAAGCTGGCCATCGCCTCGCGGGAGCCCTGAAACACCGTCACCAGAATCGCCAGCAACACGATCGCCACGATCGAGGCCAGGGCCAGGGTGAGCTGGCGGAAGCCCAGATCCAGGAGTTTTTCGCTGCTGGGGCGCCGCCGGCGGGTGAAGAGGGCGTCCGTGCTGAGCCCGTGATCGCTGCTCATGGGTTGACTGGCCTGGACGGGGCGGAAAGGGAATTCAAGAGAGGCTCAAAAGGGGTATCCCGGGCCCATTGACCCTGGATCCGTCGCCCCGGAATCTACGGAGGGTGTCGGGTCCAGCGATTAAGCTCCGTTTAACGTCTGGATCAGGCTTGCCGTCTGCCCAGTCCCGGTAGCTTGGAGTTGAAAGCAGGGTTTCATGGGGCGGATCGTTGGCATCGACCTGGGCACTACCAACTCGGTGGTGGCCGTGCTCGAGGGCGGCAGGCCCCAGGTGATCGCCAATGCCGAGGGTGGACGAACCACGCCGTCGGTGGTGGGTTTCAGCCGCGAGAAGGAGTTGCTGGTGGGGCAGCTGGCTCGACGCCAACTGGTGCTCAACCCGCGCAACAGCTTCGCCAACCTCAAGCGCTTCGTCGGTCGCCGCTGGGATGAGCTGGAGGACTCCAGCCTCGGGGTGCCCTACACGGTGCGGGCCAATGACCAGGGCAACGTGCGCGTGGTCTGCCCCGTCACCGAGCGCGAATACGCCCCGGAGGAGCTGGTGGCCAGCATCCTGCGCAAGCTGGTGGATGACGCCGCCACCTATCTGGGTGAGGCGGTGGAGGCGGCGGTGATCACCGTGCCCGCCTATTTCGATGATGCCCAGCGCCAGGCCACCCGCGACGCCGGCCGTCTGGCGGGCATCACCGTGGAGCGCATCCTCAACGAACCGACCGCGGCGGCCCTCGCCTATGGCTTTGATCGCAGCACCGTCAAACAGGTGCTGGTCTTCGATCTCGGCGGCGGCACCTTCGATGTCTCGGT
>CAIKWV010000517.1 GCA_903831165.1 uncultured cyanobacterium | reverse complement strand
TAGCCGCCGCCGCCGTAGTACCCGCCACCGCCGTAACCACCGCCGTAACCACCGCCGTAGGAGCCGCGGGAGGAGCCGCCGCCATAGCTGCGGGGCATCGAGGGAGCGGAGCGGAAACTGCCGCCGCCGATGCGGCCGCCGCTGGCCGCCGAGGCGGGATGGGGCGCGATCACCAGCAGGGCGGCAACCAGCAAGGGCACCACCATCAGGCTGAGCGTTCGCCGCAGGGCGCGTGGACCCATGGGGAGGGGTTTCAAGTCGATGAAATCTAGGAACCACCCCCGACGATGGTGACCACTTCCAGCACGTCGGATTCCACCACCGTCTGGGCGCTCCAGCGCTGGCGGGGCAGGATCTCGCCGTTGAACTCCACCACCACCAGCTGGGGGCGATAACCGAGGCTTTCGAGCACCTCAACCAGGCTCAGTCCCGCTGGACAACGCCGCGGCTCGCCGTTGACCTGGATGCTCAGGCCGGCGGCTTCGCTGGCCGGGCTGGGGGGTGTCGGGCTGGCTGGTCCGTCGCTGGCTGGCTGGCTGGTCATGCTTCGGTCTCCAGGCCCGCCAGCAGAGCTGCCGTGGCTGCCGCGGGATCGTCGGCTTCGGTGATCGCTCGCACCACCGCCACCCGTGTGGCGCCGGCCGCCCGCACCGCCGCCAGATTGCCGGCGTCGATGCCGCCGATGGCGAAGCAGGGGATCGCTGAGGCGGCCGTGGCCTCGCTGACGTAGGCCAGACCGACCGGTGCGCGCCCCGGTTTGGTCGGGGTGGCATTGACCGGCCCCACCCCGACGTAGTCGCAGCCATCGCGCATCGCTTGCTGCAGTTGCTCCAGCCGGTGGGTGCTGCGGCCGATCAGGCGCTCGGGCCCCAGCAGGCGGCGGGCCACTGCCGGCGGCAGGTCCCCCTGGCCCAGGTGCACCCCGTCGGCTTCCACCGCCAGGGCGATGTCGATGCGGTCGTTGACCAGAAACAGGGCGCCGGCCTGGGCGCAGAGGGTCTTGAGGCGCCGGGCCTGCTCCAGCCGCTGGTCGTCCTCGAGGGGGGGCACCCCGCCAGGGCCGTTGACCGGCTTGGCCCGGTACTGCACCAGTCGCACGCCCGCGGCCAGGGCCGCCGCCACCACCGCCTCCAGATCCGGCACCGGGCTGGTGACCAGATAGAGGTGGGCGCGGCGCAGCAGCTCCCGTCGACCGGGTTCGAGCCGTGAGGCCTGGATCAGATCCACCTCCAGGTCGTAGATGAGATAACGGATGGCCGCCGCTTCGGCCGCCAGCTCCGGTTCGTCGCGGCGGCCGAACTCCTCCAGTACCCGCAGGGCCTCCTGCACGCGGGCCGCATTGGCCGCCAGGATCGCGGAGTCCTCCAGGCGCTCCAGCTGGGCCGGGTGGGCCAGCCCCGCCGCCGGATCCGTGGCGCTGTGGCGGGCCAGCTTGAAGCGTTCATGGTGCTGGCGGCCGAGTCGCTGGCGCAGATCCTTGCTGCGGGCCACCAGATCGGGGCGGTCCAGGCTGAAGCGACACCAATCCTCCAGCACCCGCAGCCCTTCGCGGGCCCGGTCGAGGTTGGCGTCGAGCAGGCGCAGGCAGGCGCTGGTGCTGCTGGTCACAGGGTTGGCAAAAAAGCGTTCCACACCCTGTCTAGGGTGGGACCGACTGTGGCAGGGCGATGGCCAGCGACCCGAACGGATCTGACAACCCGATGCTGGTTTTGGTATCGGGGATTCTGCTGCTGGGGGCCATCGGGGTCTTCATCGGCTGGGGCCTCACCCACGCCTATCCCGGCTCCTAGGGAGTACTCCCGGGCTCAGGCCAGCAGGCTCCGGGCCGCTGCCGCATCGGCGCCGATCTGGGCGCTGAGGGCCTCCAGGCTGGCGAAGCGTTGCTGTTGGCGCAGCAGCTGGACCGGCTCCACCCGCAGCTGCACCCCCTCCAGCTCGATCTGGCGATCCAGCAGGTGCACCTCTACCGCCGAGGGGGCCAGGGGATCGACCGTGGGCTGGGGGCCCAGGTTCATCACCGCCGCCATCGGCTCGCCGCAGGCCACCCCCGGTTCACCGCTCTCCAGCCAGGCCAGGGCGGCATAGACCCCCTCCAGCGGCAGGAACTTGCGACCATCCACCTGCAGATTGGCCGTGGGCCAGCCCAGCTGGCGGCCCAGGCCGCGGCCCCGCACCACCCGACCGCTGAAGCGATAGGGCCGCTCCAGCAGCCGGCGGGCCTCGGCGATCCGGCCGGCGGCCAGGGCGCGGCGGATGCGGCTGCTGCTCACCCGTTCGGGTCCGTCGAAGAGC
>CAIKWV010000516.1 GCA_903831165.1 uncultured cyanobacterium | reverse complement strand
TGGTGCATGCGCTCCTTCTGCAGCCGCAGGGTCATCACCGCATCGGCGCCGGGCAGGGCCTGCTCCAGGCTGCGGCAGATTCGGATCGGACCGCGCTCGGGCACCGGATCGGTGGCCTGCCCCGGTGGAGGCGCCGCTACGAAGTCGGCGAAGAGATCGGGCAACAGGGTGGGTGGGGCGCAGAGCACCACCTCGGCCCCGCAGGCGCTCAGGGCCCAGAGATTGGAGCGGGCCACGCGTGAATGCAACACATCGCCAACGATCACGATGCGCCGGCCCCTGAGGCTCTCGGGAGCGGGCGCCTCAGGGCTGAAGTGACGCGCCAGGGTGAACAGATCGAGCAGCCCCTGGCTGGGATGGCTGTGCAATCCATCGCCGGCATTGAGCACCGCCACCCGCTCGCCGCTGCGATCCAGATCGCGGGCCAGGCTGTGGGGCACACCGGCGCAGCGATGGCGCACCACCAGCACATCGGCCCCCATCGCCACATAGGTTCGGGCCGTATCGAGCAGGCTCTCGCCCTTGCTCAACGAGCTGGTGGAGGGCGAAAAGCTCTGCACATCGGCCGAAAGACGCCGGGCGGCCAGCTCGAAGCTGCTGCGGGTGCGGGTGCTTGGCTCGAAGAACAGGCTGGTCATCAGCCGGCCCTGCAGCGCCGGTAACTTGCGGGCGCCGGCCACCGGCATCGCCCGAAAGCGCTGGGCCAGCTGCAGAACGGTGGCGAAATCAGCGACCGAAAAGGACGCCAGATCGAGCACATGGCGGTGGGTCCAGCCGCTCAAGGCTCGCCGCTCACGAAGGCATCCCAACCGTAGAGGCTGACTCGCCGGACGCCAGCAACTCGACCAGGGCATCAAAGCGGGGCCGGCGGTCCCCCGGGGCGCGGCGGCTGACGGCGCGGCTGGCGCGCAGATACCAGCGCCAGGGCAACGCCTGACCCTGGCTGATGCCGATGCGCTGGGTCTGCATCAGGGCGGGGGGATCGGGGCTTGCAGCGTTGGCGCTCGCGATCGAGGTGGTCAGAGCCAGTGGGCGGTGGCCTGGTGCCGCCTCGCCGATGGTCGCGATTTCCCCGTCGCTCGCGGGCCGGATTTCAGAAGCTGCCGGCGGTGACGATCCTGGAGCATGCGAACCGGAGTCGGCACCGCACCAGCTCGCCAATGCCCCCGGCCTGGGGGCGATCCAAAGCCCGGACTCGGGCGTGGCCGGCTGGGCATCCTGGCGGCGATCGAGGCCGAAGCGGCGGGCCAGCAGCGCCGGGCCGGCCGCCACCCGCTCCGCTTCGCCGGGCAGGGCCGCGGCCCGCAGCAACACGCCGTTGGCCCGCTCGGCGCAGCCGGTGACCACATTGACGCAGTGGTGGATGCCATAGCTCACATAGACATAAAACCGCCCAGGCTCACCAAACAGGGTTGCGTTGCCCGGGGTGCGGCGGCGATGGCCGTGGCAGGCGGGCTCGCTCTGGCAATAGGCCTCCGTTTCCACAATCACGCCCCAAAGCAGTTCGCCACCTGCTTGGCGTTTCACCAGCAGGCAGCCGATGAGTTCGGGGGCCACCACTTCTGCGGGGCGGCAGAAGAACGCTCTGGGCAGCGCGGGGAAGTCTTGGATGGATGGGGTGGCTACGGGAGTGGCTTGGCTTGCACTGCTCCCATTCTGCTGTCAACCACAGCACTGACCACCTAAGCCAGACACCGCAGCAAGTTTGCGCCAAATTGCAACAACGAACTCAGGTGGAAGAGACTTGCTGTCATCAAGCCGCCTGTCGCTCTGCCTTGCAGGCACTGCAGCCCTGGCGCTCGCATCCATACCCCTTGGAGCTGCAAGAGCAGAGGACACCAAGCTTGCTCAAGCCCCTGCCACCGCCAAAGAGCTTGGGGTGATGGGAGCGAACCTCAGGGATGCCGTCAAGTTCAACTACGGCTTTCAAGGGGCTCTACAAGGCGCTGGCACCCCTAACCAGGCAGGTCTTGGTGCCTTTGTTCCCCTGCACGTAAACAACAACAGTGTTGCCTTCGTGGATGTGCTGGTGAATGCCAACTTCAATGACTACGGAAATAACAGCAGCATCATCAATACAACCGTTGCTGGAACCACATTCTCCACCTCCACACGCTTGGGGTATCGCTGGCTCAATGGCAACCGCTCTTGGATGTTTGGAGTCAATGCGGGCTATGACAGCCGTCCAATGACTACAGGACCAGCCGATACAGGTGTCACCGTTACGAACTCCCAAACGGTCTTCTTTCAACAGGTAGCCGCAGGTTTAGAAGCAGTCTCCAACTCTTGGAACTTCAATGCCCATGCGCTGGTGCCCGTTGGCGACACCGAGCAGCAGCTCAATAGTTTTTATGACGGCGGGGCACTGGATACTTATGGACTGGATGTGGGCTATGCCATCAAGCCTGACTTACGGGTATCTGTTGGTTATTACTACCAAGATGGCGACCTCAATACCGCTGATGGTTCAGGCGTTCGGGGAAGGCTTGCTTATAACCTCACCGATGGTCTCACCATTGGCGGCAACCTTTCCTACGACCAAGCATTTGAGACCAGGGTTTCGGCAGATATTAAATATCGCTTTGGCGCTAATGGTTACGGTGCACCAAGTATTAGAAAGCAGCAACCTGTGGTGATGCCAGTTATTCAGGCACTATCAACAACGCCAGCGAATCGGGATGCGCGGGTACACGACTTCCTAGCAGTTACCAGCTCAGGCAATTCTATCTATCAATTCGAATTCTATCCTTCCTATTAATTGCCTTTTAGTGTTTAACTTTAGCACCCTACCCCTCGTAAGCCCCCTGCAACTACAGGGGCATTTTATTTGTGTCAGCACCCTCAAAGCACCTGAAACGCCCTCCAATACCTGGCACCTTAAGGATCCTGCAACACCCAGACTGAGCCGCCTTTCCGCCCCCCCAAAACAACTCAAATATTTCCACCCACAGCAAAGCAAGGCATTTCACTTCTTCAACTCTACAGATACAAATATCCCCTCAACGCATCTACCAAACACTTCGCTCCCTGCCGCTATCACGAATACCATTGGCTCGTCTAAATCTCACTGCTATCTGCTGCCAGTCATCTGGGATTTGATTGAGGCGTGGGCCAGGCGCCCCGACCAGGTGCTGTTCGCTGCCGGATCACAAACCCTGAGGCCCTTGGCTGGATGAAGACGATGGAGCCTGCGTAGCCAACACCCGCCCCATCCCCTTGAATATCCCGATGCACGACATC
>CAIKWV010000515.1 GCA_903831165.1 uncultured cyanobacterium | reverse complement strand
CCCTCCTCCAGACCGCCCGGCAGGGGCAGTTGCAGCAGGATGCCGTCCACCTCGGGATCGGCATTGAGCCGCTCAATCTGCTCCAGCACCTCCGCCGCCGCGGTGTCGGCGGCCAGGTGTCCCCCGAGATTGCGGATGCCGACACGGCTGCAGGCCTTCTCCTTGTTGGCCACATAGACGCCACTGGCCGGGTCATCGCCGACCCGCAGCACCGCCAGGCCCGGCGGGCGACCGGCCAGCGGCAGGCCCGCCGCAATCACGCCGATCAGGCGTTGCTCGATCTCGGCCGCAAGCAGCCGTCCATCCAGCAGGGTGGCCATGGGCTCTAGGAAAAGGCGGTCCTGTCCCCAGCATGGCGCCCCAAGGGACTTCAGCGGCCTTGCACCGCTAGCGTTTTCACCCCTGCCCCGATCCATGACCAACGGGCTCCGGTGGATCCGATCCCAGTGGCGCAGCCTGTTGCGGCTGGAACGCCCCCGTCAGGCGATCGTGGCCTGGCGCGCCGGCGGCATGGCGGCGGTGATGCTCGCCTGCCTGCTGGTGGCCCTGCTGACCAGCTGGCCCTGGCTGGTGGAACCCAGCCTGCGGCCCGGCCTGCCGGCCCCCTTCACCGTGCGGGCACCACGGGACGCCACGGTGATGGACAGTGCCGCGCTGGAGCAGCGGCGCAACCAGATGATGCCGCGCACCCAGGTGCAGGTGGTCGATGAGCGGGCCAGCCGACAACTGCAGGACGATCTCGATCGCAGCCTCGTCCAGGTGCAGGAGCAACGGGCCAGCCAGCAACCGCGGGTCGATCCGCTCAATCTCACCGCCGCCGAGCGGACCTGGCTGCAGAGATTGAATCCCTCCGAGCTGGTGGGCTGGGAGCGGGCGGTGCGCCAGGCCCAGCTGCGCATGCTCAGCCAGGGGGTGGTGGCCAGCGTCGCCGATGACCCCCTGCTCGAGGCCGCCAATCTGCAGCTGGAGGACCAAACCGCGGCGGGCCGCAGCCTCGGCAGCCGCCTGATCGCCGACAGCCTGGAGGGGCGGACCAACCTGCGCAGCGACACCTTTCTGAGTCAGCGCCGCATCGAGGAGCTGGTGACCCAGCACGGCCTGCCGACGATCAGCGTCCGCAAAGGTGATCTGATCACCCGCCAAGGAGAGCTGATCAGCCCCCAGAGCTTCGATGTGCTCGATTATTTCGGCCTGATCAACCGCCGGCCCCGCCCCCTGCCCTGGCTGGGCCATTTCAGTGAAGCCCTGGCGGCCTGCGGCGTGATGCTGCTGGTGATGCGGCGCTGGCGGGCCAGCCTGGAGCCGCGCCAGGCCCTGCTGGCCCTGGCCATGTTGTTGGCGGTGCAGGGCTTCAAGCTGGCGCTCGGCGTCCATGCCAGCCCCCTGGCCCTGCTGGTGCCCCCCACCCTGCTGCTGGCCCAGGGGCTGGGCACGGTGGCGGGGCTGGCCTGGCTGGCCATCGCCAGCCTGTTCTGGCCGATGCCCATGGACGGAGTTCTGGAATGGCGCCTGCTGGGGGCGGCCCTGG
>CAIKWV010000514.1 GCA_903831165.1 uncultured cyanobacterium | reverse complement strand
GTGCTGGGAGCCGGCGAAGAGCTGCTGCTGGTCAGCGAGCGCGGCGTGATCGTGCGCATGAAGGCCGACGCGATTCCGCAACAATCCCGGGCGGCCACCGGCGTGCGCCTGCAGCGCCTGGACAGCGGCGATCGCCTCACGGAGGTGGTGCTGGTGCCGCCGGCTGCCGAGGAGGACGAGGGCGAGGGCACAGCCATCCCTGAGCTGGCCAACCCAGCCGAGGCCAGCAGCGGCGCCGAGGCCGTTGTCGCCGAAGCCGATGCTGACGACGAGGGCGCCCCAGGCGAGGACTGAGGGCGAAGGCAATGCGCCATCGCGGCTAACGCCCCGTCTGATCCTGCTGGCGCATCCGTTGGGAGGGGCGCTGCGCGCTCCAGCGGATGCCTGGTTCGCCCAGCGCCGATCGCCGAGCAAGGCCGGCAGAGTGGGTTGAGAAGCAGAGTGGGCCTATGGGCAGAGCCAACCTCGATTCGATGCGCCGCGAGAGCACAGCCCAGATGGCGCTCAATATCGGCCGCGAGGCGCGCGAGCTCAACACGGCCCTCGCCGGTTGCCGCGGGGATGGGATCGCCGAACCGAAGGTGACGGCGGCGCTGTTGGCGCACCTGCTGGTCAGCTGCCGCGAGCTACTGCAGAACCTGCTGATTGACACCGCCCGGCGGCCAGGGCGCATCGACGAGGCGTCGTAGCCCTGGGCCCCATCCGCAAGTCGTGCGCCTTCAGCTGTCCACCGGCAAAGCCGGGTCATCCTGAAGCAGCTGAACCTGGTGATTCGCCACGTTGACCCGATTCAGCGAGCGCACGAGTTCCGGCACCATCTGCATCGGGGTGAAGACGATCAGGGGGCTTCGGGAGCCGCCAACCATCTGCTCGAGCTGATGGGGATCGATGCTGCTTTGAGGCAGGTGCAGCAGCTGGCGAAGACCTCCGCAGCCGCCCCATCGCCGGCACCAGGAACGAACAGAATCTGGCGCGGGGTTTCGCCGGAGTCCCGGCTGAATGCTTCCAACCGTGGGATGACAACCTCAACCCAGTCCATGGTCGGCAGATCGACGTTCAGGGAGATAGTGCACCACAGGCGGCTCAGGACAAAGACGCTGAACCGTCCTCAATGCGCCTGACCTCGCGCCGGTCGACCGCGCTCTACTGAACAACGGGCAACCAGGACTGGATGTCGTTGATCCGGCGGATCTGATACCGGAAGTCATGGACTTGCTCCCAGACATCCAAGCCCAGCAGGGGAGTAGCGCACGCGATCTCGAGCAGGTCCATCAGCGGGTTGTCCTGAGTGGTGGTGCTAGCGATCACCAGGATTTCATCGGCTTTGCGGATCAGCCATGTCCAGCCCGAACCGAAGCGCCCGCTGACGGCCTGGTTGAACGGCTGGATTTGAGCGCTATGAACTTGTCGATGCCCTAGTGGTGGGGGGCTGAGGCCTGATCGCTGCGAACAGCCTGCAACCACTGCGACATCTGCGGGTTGCCCGGGAGCAGATCTCCAAAACAAGATGCGTTCGAGATGTCCACTCTTGAGCCGGCAATCTTGCCAACTAAAAAAGTCGTCAGGGACCGATCAGTCCTCAGCCGGCGACGACGCTGGGTTGGGCGGCCCGCTGCCGCTGAAAACGGGCAATCTCCAGCTCCAGGACGCCTTCATTGATGCAGAGGGCATCGGCGATTCCCCGCAACTGGAAATCCTCTTCCGGTTCAATGATGCCGTCAGCGCAGGCCACCCGGAACGCCGCCTCAAGGATCATTTCGCGGGCGTTGTCGTCGAGTTGCAGGCATTCATCACGGAGCCGTTGCAGCAACTGCTCGAACGGACCGCTACCGCTGATTGCGATCTGCTCCTGACTGGCCCGGGCCATGGCGTGGAGTTCTCCCTGCTTGGGTTGGTGGCCCATGATCTCAACATAGGTTTCGGCCATGATCACGATCTCGGGCTCCTCGATCTCACCATCGGCCAGCGTGATCGCAATCATGCACTCCAGCAACAGGTCGCGGACCTTGGTGGCATAGCGATCACCATGGGAGACGGCCCATTGAAGATCACTGAGATCCCGTTGTTTGCGGTTGTGCTGAGAAGCACGGGGATCGCGCTTGCAGCCCGTACGTCCCCCCGAAAGGCTGTCGTAGATGTGAAAGGTGAACAGCTCCACCAATTGCCGGCAGAAGGCCACCCCCCGCACCGAATTGCCATAGCTGTCCAGCCGGGGCGAGAAGGTGGCCAGTCCCATCAGGTTGGGTACAACGGTCATCACCGCTCCAGCCACACCGGATTTGGCCGGCAGGCCCACCTCCAGGGTGAACACACCGGCGCTGTCGTACATGCCGGCCGCCTGCATCACCGACAGAGTCTTCTTGACCACATCGGTGGTAAGAACCTGCCGGCCCGTGATCGGACAGACGCCGCCATTGGCCAGGGTGGCCGCCGCCACTGAGAGCATGGAGGCCGTCATCTCGATGCTGCAACAGGAGAGATAGAGATCCAGCATCTTGTGCAGATCGACGCCCCGCGGCAGTCCCTTGCCACCACGCAGCAGATAGGCGATGGCAAAGTTATTGTCGGCCGTCTCCCGTTCCGAGAGCATGGTCTCCTCGCTGAAGCGCACCGGGGCCACCTCGCCGCAGAGTTCGGACCAGAGCTTCATGATTTCGCCGGTGATCGCTCTGGCGTCCTTCTCGGGCCAACTGGAGGCCACCACGCCGGCGGTCATGATCGCGCCGGCATTGACGCAGGGATTGAACGGACGCATGTCTGGCAGCAGTTCCAGCGAGTTGAACGGCCGCCCCGAAGGTTCGACGCCGACGTAAGACTGCAGAAACTCCGGCCCCTCCCGCTCAATGGCGTAGGCATAAGTGAGGGGTTTGGATACGGACTGGATCGAGTGATAGACATCGACATCACCGATTTCAAGCCGCTGACCATCAACGGAACAGACCGCCACCCCCCACTTCTCGGGGTCGGCATCGCGCAGGATCGGAATATAATTGGCGTTGTTACCGCTGCGATCGTTGGCGACACGATCATGGATCATTCTGAGATCCGTGCAGTACTCCTCCCAGTCAGGAATCACCAGTTCGCGATTGAACGTGCGCTTCAGCATCAGCAATTCGTCGCCCACCAGGGCGACAAAGGATTCGAAGCTGATGGGCCCCTCCCCCAGGGCGCCAAGGCGCTCCATGGTGATACTCAGGCGAAAATCGTCGAGCTGGATGCCACTGGCAAGAATGTGTCGTTTGATACTGGCTGCGCTGGCGTTGCCATTGCCATCGGCAACGACGTTGAACATCTGACGCAACCGGTCCATTTTCGATCAGAGAGATCTGCTGACCGAAGCCTAGGGGTCCAGCTTTCGGTCTCCGAGCGAATTCGCAGGCCCGACCCGATCTGTCCGCGGGCAGCCCCGCAGGCATTCGGGGGGAGTTCTGTTGTTCTGGGTGCAGTGGCTCCTGCCGATGGAAGGTGCTGGCAACGCCCGCCAACCCCCGCCTTAGCCTCCCCCTAACGCGTTTCCAGCTCCCTGACGACCACCGTCCCCCCGAACGCTGCTTCAGGCGGTGCCCCTCGAGCCCCCCGAGACCGCGACTCGGCCGAGGTTCTGGTGATCGGTTCCGGACCCGCCGCCCTGGCGATCGCCGCAGCCCTGGCCGAGCGCCGGGTGGCGGTCATGGCGCTCGCGCCCGGTGATCCGGCCGCGGCCTGGCCCAACACCTATGGCATCTGGGGACCGGAGGTGGATGCCCTCGGCCTGGGCCATCTGCTGGCCCATCGCTGGTCCAATTGCGTCAGCTGGTTCGCTGCCGAGCCCTGCCGCCTTGGCCATGACTACGGCCTGTTCGACAAGACGGCCTTGCAGAACCACTGGTTGGCGGCCTGCGCGGCGTCCGGGGTGAACTGGCGGCGGGGACTGGCGGCTTCAATCGTGCATGACGACGACGGTTCGACCGTGACCACGGCCGCGGGCGAAGTTTTGCGAGCCCGCTTGGTGATCGATGCCAGTGGCCATGAGCCGGTGTTCCTCCAGCGCCCCGATGACGGGCCGGTGGCGGGGCAGGCCGCCTACGGCATCGTCGGCCGGTTCAGCGCCGCGCCGGTCGAGCCCGGTCAGTTCGTGCTGATGGACTACCGCAGCGACCACCTCAGCCCTCTGGAACGCCAGGAGCCGCCCACGTTTCTCTATGCGATGGATCTGGGCGAGGGGCGTTTCTTCGTCGAGGAGACCTCCCTGGCCCTGGCGCCGCCGGTGCCGTTTGCCACGTTGCGCTCCCGGCTGGACCGGCGCCTGGCCCATCGCGGCGTCACGGTGAGCGAGGTGGAGCACGAGGAGTTCTGCCTGTTCCCGATGAATCCAGCCCTGCCGGATCCGGGCCAACGCCTGCTCGGTTTCGGTGGTTCCGCTTCGATGGTGCACCCGGCTTCGGGCTATCTGGTCGGCGCCCTGCTGCGGCGCGCCCCCGTGCTGGCGGCGGCGATCGCTGCGGCCCTGGCCGAGCCAGGCCAGTCCGGGGGCCATGGAGCCGCGATCGCGGCGGCGGGCTGGCAGGCGCTCTGGCCGGCGCCTTTGCGGCGCAAGCAGGCGCTATACCGCTTCGGCCTGGAGAAGTTGATGCGCTTTGAGGAGGCCCAGTTGCGCCACTTCTTCGCCAGCTTCTTCGCCATGCCCGAGCCGCTCTGGTATGGCTTTCTCACCAACACGCTCAGCGTTCCCGAGCTGGTGGGGGCCATGGTGCGCCTGTTCGCCACCGCCCCCTGGGATGTGCGCTGGGGCCTGATGCAGCCGCGGGGTCGGGAGCTGGCCCTGCTCGGTCGCTTCCTGGCGGGAGGCTGAACCGGACGGCCAATCTGCGTCGCCTCCACCGCCGCCCACGCCACCCACGCCAACGACAACGCCACCACCGCTACCGCCGTGCATCCAGGCGCAGCCGGGTACGCACCCTCGCTACGGTCAACCTGGCCTATCGCGAGCCTTCGGGATGTCCCCGGCCCCATCAGGCAGTGCCTCCAGCCGCAGCCCGTTGCTGTCGCTGTTGCGTCAGCCGAAATCAGGCGGCGGCACCGCGGTCGCCCGCGAGCGGGTGCGCGAACTGATCGAGAGCCTGGAGCGGGAGCAACCCGCCGATCTGATCCGCGATCAAGCGCTGTTGAAAGGCGTCTGGGAGCTGCGCTGGAGCAGCAGCTCCCTGCCCTATCTGGCGGTGGCGCCCTGGCTGGAAAACCTGCAGCTGCTGGATCCCGCTAACGGCCGGGGCATGAATCTGCTGCGGCTGGCCGGCCCCCTGGGCCCGCTGGCCGGCATCGCCGTGCAAGCGGCCATCGCCATCGAGCCAGCAGCCAGCGATGCCGATGTCGCTGCCAGCACCGAGCCGCCCCCACCGACGCAGCGGGTGAGTGTGCGTTTTGTGCGCGGCGGCTGGCTGGGGCCCCAGATCGGCCAGAAGCGCCTGCAGCTGCTGCGGGAGGTGAAGCAGAGCTTCCCCGCCTGGCTGGACATCACCGTGGTGGATGGGGAGATCCGCGTCTGCCGCGGCAATGCCGGCACCCTGTTCGTGCTGCTGCGCCGACCCGATCTCAGCCTGGAGAGCCTGCTGGGCTGAAACGGTCTGCGGCCCTGAGGCCCTTGGTCTGGGCAGAGGATCGCCGCCGGGCGTCGCCGCCGGGCCTGTCGCCCAGGAGGCTGTTGCCCTTCAGCTTGCTGTGCTGCAGCTTGCTGTGCTGCAGCTTGTTGCCCTGGAGGTTGTTGCTCAGGAGGTTCGCGTCCTCGTGGTTGTCGTCCCCAAGGTTGTCGCCCGCAAGGCAGACCCGCGCAATGAAAGGGCTGGTCATCGCCCGCAGCAGGGCGCTGTAGTCGAGGCCGAAGCGCAGCTCCTCGCCGACCGCCAAGGGCCGGTCGGCCTCCACCACCAGGTGGTCGCTGCTGGCCCCCACGACCCTGACCCCCGCCGGCGCGCTCAGGCCAGCCGGATCGACGTCCTGGACGCCCAGGGCCAACAGGGCCCGCTGCCTGGGGGATCCCGGCCGCCGGGCTGGCGTCGCCACGGCAGCAAAGCTGGTCTGGCCGCGCTCACCCCAGGGCTGGCCGGGCTTGACCTTGGCCTCGATGATCTCGGCCACCAGGGTGAAGGCGCCGGTGTGCAGGCCCGGCAGGGCGCTGCGGCCCAGCGGTTCGCGGCCCAGCAGCAGCGCCTCGCCCAGGCGCAGATGGTTGACACGGCCGGGGGAATGGCCCGCCGCCAGCCAGGGCAGATTGCTGGAGTTTCCCCCCGAGACGATCTCCAGCCGCAGGCCGAAGCGCCGCTCCAGGGCCGTGGCCAGGGCCGAGAGTTCCGCCATGTTGCGGGGGTCGGCGGCGATGCCGTGCTGGCAACCCAGGTTGGTGCCGATCCCCAGCAGCTTGAGGGCGGGTTGCTCCAGGGTCAGCTGGGCCACGGCCTCCAGCTCGGCCGGCAGAATCCCCTCGCGCAGATCCCCCAGTTCCACCATCAGCAGCACCCCATGGCGCAGGCCCTGCTGACGCGCCGCCGCCGCCAGGGCCTGCAACACCAGCGGCTCGCTGTTGCAGCTGCCGCTGGCCTGGGCCACCACCCGCTCCACCTGGCTGAGCATCGGCGAGCGGATCAGCAGCATCGGCAGGGTGATGCCGGCGGCGCGCAGGGCCTCGATCGTTTCGATGCGGGGTTCACCGATCGATTCGATGCCGGCCGCCGCCCAGGTGCGCACCAGCTCCGGCAACCCGAGGCTGGCCTTGCTCACCCCCATCACCGTGATGCCGTGGGCGGCCAGCTGCATCCGGAGGCTGCGGGCGTTGTGGTGCAGTTGATCGAGACGGATCTCCAGCCTGGGGCCGCTCAACCAGCTGCCGCTGGGTTCGGGGCCTGGGCCTGAGCCAGGGCGGGAAAGGCCCGCAGCACCATCTGCACCAGGCGCTCGGGTGGACGGCTGAGGGCGTCGCTGACGGGGATGCCGAGCTCCGCTTCGTAGAGGGCGATGGCGGCGGTGATGGCGGCGTCGTCCATCTGCTCGTGGTTGAGGGTGAGACCGATCACCCGGGTGGGGCAGAAGGACTCGATCAGGCGGATCTCGCTGGCCGGCGTGGGCATGGCCACGTGGGGGAAATCACTCAGCCACTGGCGCCGCGGGGCGTGCTGCAGGATCACCGCCTGGGGCTGGCTGCCCCGCAGGATGAAGGTGGAGGAGAGATAGGCGGGATGGCTGAGGGCCCCCTGGCCTTCGATCACGATCACCTGGGGATGCTCCTGCTGCCAGGCCTGCACCACCGCCGCTTCCACTTCGCCGGAGCAGAACTGGGAGGGGATGGCGTCGAGGGGCATGCCGTAGCGACCGCCCTGCATCAGACCGGTCTGGCCGGTGTTCACCAACGCCGTCCGGATGCCCGCCTGCTGGAGGGCCTGGACCAGCCGGGTGGCGGTGGTGCGCTTGCCGATGGCGCCATCGGTGCCGAGCACGGCGATGCGCGGGCAGCCCACCGTGGCGATGGCGCCGCTGAACAGGCGCAGATCCTTGAGCGCCGGCACCCGCCGCACATCGCGGATCGCCACCTGATGGCGGGCGGCGGCGGCGGCGAACTCGGGGTCGTCGTTGAGGAACTCGCGCAGCCCCTGAACCAGATCCAGCCCGGCGGCCATGGCCTGTAGCAACACCTGCCGATCCGGCGGGCTCATCAGGCCGGTGGCTGGAGCCATGCCGTAGATCAGCAGCTCGGGGCGCTCGCCCTCCAGGGCCAGGGCGGCCTTCAGGTCCCGGACGATGGGAATGCCGTTGGCGGTGCCATCGAGCACCAGGCCGGCGTCCTGGCCGGCGCAATGGCTGTCGATCACGGCGGCGATGCGATAGGCCTCGCAATGGCGCACCAGCCCATGGGCGGTCTTGCCATCGAGATGGTTGAACTGGCCCTCGCAGTAGATCAGGGCAGTGCGAATCGGCTGGCTGGCAACGGGGCTCGGCCCACGCAGCAGCTGGCTCAGGCCGGGGGCCTGGAGAGAAAGCGTCAAAAGGAGCGGTGCCTCGCGGAACGCTCAGAGAGGTCGGCCGAATGGCCTGCCGGGTGCCTTTGGCCGGCGGGGGGTCCAGCCGTCCCCGCCAAGAGGGGGGTGGATCCTTTCACCCTAGGCCCGTTTCCCCGTCCTCCTCGTCGTCTTCGGGGGGCCAGGCGATCGAAACCAGCACCGGCGCATGGTCGCTGGGCTGGATGTTGCCGCGCTGCGTCTTGTCGATCACGCAGCCGGTCGCCAGTTCCTGCAGGACTTCATCGAGATAGATGTGGTCGATGCGCCAACCGCGGCCGGTCTCCCAGCCGCCGCTTCGGTAATCCCACCAGCTCCAGTGACCGCTGTCGGCTTCGAACATGCGAAAGCTGTCCACCAGCCGCTCCCCCAGGGCCAATCGCAGGGCCGAGCGCTCCGGTTCGCTGGCCATGATGCCGCCCGTGAGGCGCTCGGGATCGTGGATGTCGCGGGCTTCCAGGGCGATGTTGAAGTCGCCCAGCAGCACCAGCGGTTCGCCCTGGGACTCCTGGACCGCCAGATAGCGCTGCAGGCAGGCCAGCCAGGCGAGCTTGTAGGCGTATTTGTCGCTGCTGAGCGAGGAGCCGTTGGGCACATACAGATCCAGCACCCGCAGCCCGTCGATGCGGGCGCTGATCACCCGTTTCTGCTCCGGCAGGTCCCGGACATTG
>CAIKWV010000513.1 GCA_903831165.1 uncultured cyanobacterium | reverse complement strand
GTCAGCAAAGCCAGGATCCCGCCCTGGTGCAGCAACTGATCAAGCAGGCCGAGGCCTCCGGCCAGGTGCCCGCCAATGCCAGTGACGCCCAGAAAACCCAGTCAGCGAGAGCCTTCATCGATCGCCAGCTCGATCAGATGGAAGCCCAGTACAAGCAGGTTGAGCAGAACAGCAAGGTCACCCTCAGCCAGCGTCGCTTCGCCGGTTCCGGTGGCGCCGTCGTGCTGATCATCGCCTTCACCATCCTCTGCCTCGGCAGTGTGCTCTGAACCCTTTCCCTGCGGCCGCTCCGGCGCTCCACCGGCTGGTTAGCGTCGGGCGGTTCGACCCGAACTCCCCCCACCCACCTTGGTGACCTCCAGCCCCCGAACCGATCAGCCGCTGGGCAACCGCCTTCAGCAGGATCTCAAGAATGATCTGATCGCCGGATTGCTGGTGGTGATTCCGCTGGCCACGACGATCTGGTTAGCCACAACGGTGAGCCGGTTTGTGCTGGCCTTTCTCACCTCCATTCCCAAGCAGCTCAATCCGTTCAACACCCTCAATCCTCTCCTCCAGGATCTGATCAATCTCGGGGTCGGCCTGTTGGTGCCCCTGTTGGGCATCCTGTTGATCGGCCTGATGGCGCGCAACATCGTCGGCCGTTGGCTGCTTGAGTTCGGCGAGGGCACATTGTTACGCATTCCCCTGGCCGGCTCGGTCTACAAGACCCTCAAGCAGCTGCTGGAGACCTTCCTGCAGGGCAGTGGCGGCAATCGCTTCCGCCGGGTGGTGCTGGTGGAGTACCCCCGCGAAGGCCTCTATGCCGTCGGCTTCGTCACCGGCACGATCGGCACCGCGGTCCAGTCCGACTTCCAGGAGGCGATGTTGAGTGTGTTCATCCCCACGGCTCCCAATCCCACCACCGGTTGGTATGCGGTCGTGCCGGAGCGCCTCGTCAAGGACATCGATCTGAGCGTCGAAGACGCCTTCCGCACCATCATCTCGGCCGGCATCGTCAGCCCCGACGAACGCGAGCCCAACACGTCCAACCGCAGTTTCTCCAGCCTGCTGGAGAGGTTGCGCGCCCCCCAGCTTTCCTGATGCAGAGCCGTACTCTTGCCCGCGAATTGGCCCTGCTGATGCTCGGCCAGATCAACGATCGAGGCCCGTCGGCCACCGCGGCCGGCACGGCGGCCCTGGCGGAAGGATCGTTGGAAGGTCTGCTGCAGCAGGCCCTCACCAGCCTCAGTCAGCACGTGCGCGATGCCCTGGATCGCTCGGCCGAGGATCTGCAGCAGGCCCAGCAGGAGCTGCTGGACAGCGAATTGCAGGAGGAGGGCCAGGCCCAGTTGCCGCGGGTGCGCCAGCATCTGCAGACGGGTCTGGGCCATGCGGAACAAGCGCTCAACGGTCTGTCCGCCAGCCTTGAACTGCCGCGTCTGCTGCTGCTGGCCGATCTGGAGGAGGTGCGGCGCGGTGCGATCGAGCGGGCCCGGGCGGTGCTTCGCGATCGCGACCGGATCGACGAACGCCTGGATCGGGTGATGGAGGGCTGGCGGCTGACGCGCCTGCCCCGCATCGATCGCGACATCCTGCGGCTGGCGGCAGTGGATCTGCAGAGTTTTGGCACGCCGCCGGCGGTCGCCTGCAACGAGGCGGTCGAGCTGGCCAACCGCTACAGCGATGAGCAGGGCCGGCGCATGATCAATGGCGTCCTGCGACGCTTCACCTCGGCAACGGTGTAAGGCTCCATGGTCTTCGACTGGTTCAAACGTGCGGTGGTCCCCCAGAGCCCGCCGTCCTCTTCGCCGTCACCGGCCGCTGAGCCACCGGCCGCCGGCCAGTCCGCCTCCCCAGCCTCCCCTGAAGACGGGTCTCCTCCGGGCGGTTCGGAGCCCTCCTCCCCACCTGGGGTCGATCCGGCCACCACTGGCCTGAACACCCCGCCCGAGGCCCTCGCTGGGGCAGCGGCGACCTCAGAAGCCCCGGTGGCCGCTGCTCCTGAGGTGCCGGCCGCTTCTGAGGTGATGGCGCGGCAAGAGGTTGCCTCTACAGCCGCTGCCGCGGCTACTTCTGAGGCTCCGGCTGCTTCTGCGGTCCCAACCGTCGCCTCGGCCGGCCCGGCGCCTGATTCCGCTCCCACCAGCCCTGGCGCTGCCGGCTCGAGCGCCCAACCCCCAGCCGTCGGTGCCGTCGATCTCGAGGCGCTCGATTGGGCGCGCCAGGCCTATGCCCGCCTCAAGGCCCAGCAGGAGGCGGCCCGGGCTTCGGCCCAGCCCAGCCCGGCCAGTAGCGCATCCGTCGAACCGCCAACCGCTGCCGAGCAGCCCCCGGCCGTCGCGCCGCAACCGGCTGTGGTTGATCAGGCTGCTGTTCCGCCGCTACCAGCGGATGTTTCGCCAGCTGTTGGTGCCGAGCAAACGGTTGCTGCCGAGCCAACGGGGGTCGCCCAACCGATCGCTGTCGCTCAGGAAACGGCCATTGTTGAGGACTCTGCGGTTCCGCAGCCAGCGGTGGCCGCCCAGCAAGCACCGGTTTCCCGGGAACCCATTGGTTCGCAGCCATCGACAGCCGCCGCTCCACTGGCTGAAGCCGAACCCCCGGCTGTTGCTTTGCAAACCCCTGTTGCTCTGCAAACCCCTGTTGTTCAGCAACCGGATGCAGCCCAACAAACAGTTGTTGCAGAGCAGACGGCTGCCTTGGATTCAACGGCTGTCGATCAGCCAACCGCTGTTGCTGAGGTAACCCCTCGTTCCCAGCCATCGCCCGCTGCTCAGGAAACCCCTGCTGCTGATTCAACCCCTGCAGCCGATCAGGCTGATCCAGGTTCGGCGCCGGTACTTGCCGCGCCCGCCCCAGCCGCCAGGGGATTGTCCTTGCTGGAGTTGGCGGCCGCCCAGCGCCAGGAACGGTTGCAGCAGCTCACGGCGGCTTCGGCAGCAAGTCCGCCGAGCGAAAGCCAGCCCCTGGCGGCCGCGCCGGTCACGCGCGAGCAGGCCGAGAGCGAACCCCAGCTGGGTGAATTCGACGACACGTTCACCTGGTCGGCGGAAGTGCTGGCGGCCCAGGGCCGCCAGGTCGAGGACATGTCGGTCGAGGAGATCGACTGGCTGGGCCGCTTGCGCCGCGGCCTGGAGAAGACGCGCCGGGGATTCGTCACCCAGCTGCTCGAGAACCTCGGCGACGATCCGCTCACCCCGGAGGTGCTCGACGACCTGGAGACCACCCTGCTGCGCGCCGATGTGGGTGTGCAGGCCACCGACCGGGTGCTTGAGGCCCTGCGCCGTCGCCTCAATCAGGAGGTGGTGGATCCGGCCGAAGGTCTGCGGTTCCTCAAGGAGCAGCTGCGGGGGCTGCTGGAGGAGCCGATCAAGGCCAGCGCCGCTCCGCTGCTGGCCCCCCAGAAGGATCGGCTCAACATCTGGCTGATGGTCGGCGTCAACGGCGTCGGCAAGACCACCACCCTCGGCAAGTTGGCCAACCTGGCCGTGCGCAGTGGTTACAGCTGCCTGATCGCCGCCGCCGATACCTTCCGGGCCGCGGCCGTGGAACAGGTGAGCATCTGGGGGCAGCGCAGCGGTGTGCCCGTGATCGCCAATCCCAGTGCCAACGCCGATCCGGCCGCCGACGTCTACGACGCCATCGGCGCGGCCAGGGCCAAGGGCACCGAGCTGGTGCTGGTCGACACGGCCGGTCGCCTGCAGACCAAGCACAACCTGATGGAGGAGCTCACCAAGGTGCGCCGCATCATCGACAAGCTCGCCCCTGAGGCCGTGGTCGAGTCGCTGCTGGTCCTCGATGCCAGCCAGGGTCAGAACGGCCTGCGCCAGGCCATGGCCTTCGCCAGTGCCGCCGGCCTCACCGGGGTGGTGATCACCAAGCTCGATGGCAGTGCCCGTGGGGGTGTGGCTCTGGCGGTGGCCTCCGAGGCCAGGCTGCCGATCCGCTTCATCGGGGCCGGCGAGGGGATCCGCGATCTGCGCCCCTTCAACAGCTTCGAGTTCGTCGAGGCGCTGCTGTCCCGGTAGGCAGGGGTTTCCCAGGATCCAGGCCAACCCAGCTCGGATGTCCGGATGAGGCGCTCAGGCGAAGCTCTCGTCCGTGGACTGCCCTGATTGGCCCCTGCGCTCCAGCATCGGTGCCACTCCGGCGGATGTCGCCGAGGCTGCCGCACCGTGGATCCAATCCGCGGCCCAGGGCTTGAACGCTGACCAGGATCAGCGTTGCTGGCTGTTCAGACCTCCGGGCAGCCCGCACCCACGACCATCCCGGTCGGCGCGGCGACGACCAGATCGTTCAAGGCCAGTGGTTCTGGGGTCTGGCATCGGTCAGCACCCGAATTTTCGAGGCGCCCTTGGGCAGCTACAGCTCGCTGAGCTCGCCATTGAGCGCTCGCTGATGTACCCAGGCCGTTGGCGTGGTGGTTGGGACCGTGGAGCCTGCAGGAGCGCGACGGCGAACACCGTGCCGTGATGTGTGGGGTGTTGAAGCCCAGGCCGTCAAGGTTGGCTGTGATGATCGGGCCGCCGTAGCGACCTTGCTGGCTGGCATGGACTTGCCAGGGTTCTGGCGGGACCTTGGCCGGGCTGAAGGCTTGGGCCAATGCATGGCGGAATGGTTGCGTTTTCTGCCGGTATTGCACTTCAGCCATGTCCCGGTTCGGCTGGATCTGAAATTCAATTTTCTGTGGAGTTCGAGTTGCTCTCGGGTCGATAGGGATTGGCGCTAATTGGTTCCTGGCTGGTTTATTTCTGCTTTTTTGTGAATGCCCTGATGGGTTCAGGGACAGAGAAATCGGCTTCTTTTTCGCTTTTTGTACATGCTTTCGCTTTTTGGTCGTTGGGCTTGGCTTTTTTCGGCTTGATCCCTAATGTGTCTTCCACTGGTCGTCGCCAATCGCTCCGAATGACTGCTTGGCGATCCGCCACCGCTGCGCCGCTTCCCTTCATCAAGTTGCCCGGCGCTTCGCTCGCCTCATCGAATACGGTTGATTTTGGTGGTGTGGTGGGCACGTTTCTGCCCCTCCAGGTTCATCGCTGGGACCATCCCGATCGCGATCAACCGTTCATCAATCATTCCGGTTGTATCCGGCTGGGCGATATCACGCTGCTGGCCACCTGGGGATCGGCCATCAACGGTGAAGTGGAGCAGAAGTGCGAAGCCCAGCTGGTGCTTCCCTACATCGCCGGCATCAACGATTTCAAGATCAATCGTCAAAGCTACGTCTTTCGTTCCTCCTGTTTCTTCATCCCGGCTGCTCACAACCGTATCCAGATTAATTGCAGCCTGTGTTCGGGCATCATCATCAG
>CAIKWV010000512.1 GCA_903831165.1 uncultured cyanobacterium | reverse complement strand
GGAGCCGAGGATCTGGATCAGTTTGGCACTGGCGTTGTGAATCTAGGCGATACCAATGGAGATGGTTATGACGATCTGCTTGTTCAAGCACCCAATGCCTCCTCGGGTGCCGGCAATGGCTACGTGGTGTTTGGCAACGATAAACTGGTTGATCAACTGCAAGCCAATCAAGGCAAGAACAGCAGCGGCGGTCAACTGCTTGGCGGCCATAACCCGGCTTCAGGCAGTGTGAAGCCGGGCAGCATCGGCAACCTGACGTTTGCCGATGACAGCACTGCCAATGCCAGATCACTCACTACCCCCATCCTGTCACTGATGGGCTATGGCGTTTCAGCCGCCACTGGCCAGGGAAGCTTCGGAGCAGGCGATGTGGATGCCAACAGCAATAACGACATCCAGCTGGGCTCCGGCATCAACGGTCAGGCCTATCTCACCTTCGGACACCCCTACCTCGAAGCCATCGGCAGTCTGCAACTGCAGAAACTTGCCAGCAACACCGGCTATCTCCTCGACGGTCTGGCCAGCCAGACCCAAGGCTCGCTGCGCTCGCTCGGCGACTTCAACGGTGACGGTTATGGTGATTATTTCTCACGGCAACCTGGGATATTCACCGACACCGTGCGGATCGAGCTGGGTGCCAATACCCAAGATATTCTTGCCAGTTATGCCTACAACGACTACACATTCCAGGTCGCCTCTAACACTGAGGTGATCCCTGTTGGCGATGTCAACGGCGACGGCTTCAGCGACATCGCCCTGTTCTTGCAGACGAATCTCAGCAGGCCAGATCAGGGCAATGCCGGTGCTGGCAGCACCACCGGCCTCCTCTACGGGCGAGCCAGCACGATCCTGCCGCTGGGAGCAGGCTTTGGCTATCTGGCCCCAGTCTCCGATGGGGATGCAAGCAATGGGCTCACGGGCCCGACCAGCAATCCACAGCCGATCAACACCCCGTTGACTGTACTGCCTGGGTTGAACCCGAGTGGGGGCCTTTCGGATGTGGACCCGAGCTTTCTTGCCGTTGGCAATCGCATCTATTGCGTCGTCAAAGGTTATAATAACAACAGCCTTTACTTCAATCAAAGCAGTGACGGGGGAAACACCTGGGCAAACTGGACGAATCTGACGGATGCCAATACTTCCTTCAAGAGCTGGAACAGCCCCTCTCTGGCCTGGTATCAGGACAAGCTCTATCTCGCCTATTTGGACCCCAGCAATCAACTTACCCTCGCCAACTGGGATCCCAATGGTGGCGATCCCAGCGTCTGGAGTAACCCCACCACAGTCGGCGATGGCAAGACTGTTTTCGTCAGCCGATTCCGGCCGCAGCTCCTAAGCGATAGCTCCGGGCTCTCGATCAGCTGGGTGGGCCTTGATGGAACCGACGCTAGTAATGGCAGCCTGCAGAGCTCGATCAGCACCAACCCGGATGGCGGCCTCTGGGAACCGGTGGCCAGCGGTGGAGCATCGCCATTCAACCCGGCAATGGTGAGAGATGGCGACAAAGTTTATATGGCCCGACTGGCTTCAGACAATACGCTGTATTGGACACAGAGCACGGATGCTGGTCAGAGCTGGGCCGACTGGCAACAACTGCCAACTGGCCCCACAGGAATGTACAGCGAGGATGCTCCGTCGTTGGCGATCGTGAATGGCGCTCTTTTCCTGACCTATCTGGGTAAGGGAAATCAGTTCATTAACATTACGAAGCTTAAGGATGCCACTCGGAATGAATGGGAGAATCAAGTTTATTTCAACAATCAGACTGCCAAGCAGGGCTACGGAGCCGTGGCCATCGGCGAATCGGTGAACGGTACTACGGGGCTGGCCATTTACTACGTTGCAAATGACACGACAGGCACCATCTACCGCACTTTCTCTGCCACTCCGCTGACAACCAGCACCTATAGCTCGGCCATGAAGTTGGGCACGCAGGACTATGCACCTGGCTACAGCGCATCGGGGGCATTGGCTGCTACGACGTTTAACGGAGCGACCTATCTCGCCTATCCGGGTGGCACTCCAAGTGCACCAAGTACAACTGCCTATATCGCCTCCTCGGCCGGAAATGATCCGGGCACTACAACCAACTGGAACAATATTGCCTCGCGAGACACAGGCAACACCTTTGGTATCGGCCTGAGCAGCAACAGTACCGGTCTGTTGCTGAACAGCACAGATACCGCCACTAACCAGCAGGCCACCTACATTCTGCCTGGTGCATCCGGCGACTTCAGCTTCTACGGCAGCCGCCCATCCGTTTCCACCAGCACGACGCAGAAGACAGCATCGATCCTGGCCGTGCCGGCCTCCGGCAGCAGCCAGGAAGTCCTGCTGGAGGCCGTGGCCAATACCAGTCGGGCCAACACCGTGTCTGTTAGCACCAATGCACCCCTGTGGTTTCCCCAACAGCAGCTACTTGAGCGCAGCGACAACAGCGGCAGCAGCTTCCAGTCGATCACCGCCACGGCCGCCCCCACGGCCACCCTGCTCAATGGGGTGCCGGTGCTGGCTGTGAACAACGGCGGCACGATCAATGTCTATACCGGTGCCGGTGGTCGCACTTTCACGCTCAACTCCAGCTTCAGCCCTGGCGATGCGAATGCAGCGGGCACCACATCGGCTGGACTTACCACCACCGCGACCGGGCTTGGCCTCAGTTATCGCAACACCGATGGCTCCGTGAGCCTGCAGCGGCTCAACTTCCTCCAGCTCGATGGCACCCCGGTGAACGGTGTGGTGATCAATGCCGACGGCAGCATCGATACCAGCAAGGCCAATCTGCAATGGGAGGGCATCAACCTGGCCAGCAGCAGCGGCGTCAGCACATCCCTGGCGACCACACCTCTGAATGTGAATGGCAGCCTGCTGCTGGGCAGCGTCAGCAACAGCACGGGCGAACTGGACCAGGTGCAACTCCACGCTGTGCCTGCGCTCAGCAATCCAGACAGCGTGACCTGGCTGAACACCACGGTGCAGCTGCCCAATGGCAACGGTGGCTGGTTAGCACAGCAGCAGGCGAATCCCTCCACAAGCTCCACCCTCACCGCTGCTGGCGACATCACCGGCGATGGCCTGAACGACATGCTCATCACCACCAACAACGTGGTGCTTGCAGCATCAGCAGCCAGCCCGAACCCCCTCCTGAAGACGGGCGTGCGCCTGATCAGAGGTGCCAGCACCAGCGATGCCTTCCTGGATGCCAACACAGCCGACGCCTCCACCCAGACCCTGCAGCTCGCTGCGGCACTCCCGACCAATAGCTCCGCAGCCAGCACCGGCCTCACCGGCGGAGCCTCCGTCGGCCGCCTGCCCCAGCTCACCATCAGCGGCCAGAGCAGCAGCCTCATCACACGCATCACCAGCCAGAGCGACCAGACCCTCGCCAGCTTCACCGCTACCGCAAGCAACCCGAGTTCGCTCACCAAGTTCTTTGAAACCGCGGCGCAGAGTCAACAGGCCCTAGGCCCCGCCAGTGGCCAGGGGCAGCTGGCACTCAACACCAGCGGTGCCTACGGCGATCTCAACGGCGACGGCAGGCTGGACTTTCTGGCGGCCGATACACCAACCACGCTGTATGCAGTTAATCAACAGAGCTGGGCACTCTGGAGCATCCGTGCCGCTGGCGATGTGAACGGCAATGGTGTGGATGATGTGATGCTGGCGCTCAGGCCGCTGGGCCCGGCCTATGGCGATGACAGCGCCAAGCCCTATGCCTTGCAAACCGTCCTGCTGGATGGATCGCTCTTCCCCGTTGATAAGGCCAACAATACGTTTCGTCTTGACCAGCTGAGATCGTCGCTCAACCCCTATAACGCCAGCGAGATCAACGACATTACAGCCACCAGCAGCAATATTGAGATTCCGCTTTTGCAGAGCTGGCTGCAGCCGCTTCTCAGCTACGAGAGCGGCGACGTTGACTCGATGAATGTTTCTACAGACCAACAGCTTAATCCGGCTGGAGCTTTATCGCAGTCGGCACCGTCACCCGTGCTTGACAGCTACGGCAAGGTCCAAATGTTCTTCTCTGGAGTGGTAGCTAACGCCAATAACAGCTACGACATCTGGTCCGCCGTGCAGGACGATTCTGTCGTGGGAGGCTGGAAACAGTTCCAGCTGAAGACGAGCACTGAAAGTCCCATCAAGTCAGACAACACATCCCCCAGTGCTGCCTATTACAAGGGTCAGCTGTATGTGGCCTACTGCGATCAATCAAACCAGATCTGGATCGCCCATCCCGACGATCCCCAGGCCGACCCCCGCGATCCTGGTACGACCTGGAGTTCTTACCAGATCAAGAGCAGTGATGGCACCAGCACCACGATAGAAACCACCCATTACAAGACCCCAACTCTCCTCGCTGAGGAAGGCCGGTTGGCGCTTTACTTTCCATCCAATAACAATGTCGGTGGAAAAAAGGAAGAATACGAAGTCCGATATCTCTACAGCAGCAATCCTGATTCTGCTTTGCCCCAATGGGGGAGCAGTTTGAATGACGCCGGACCGGCCTACGAAGGCGTCAGCGGGATCCTGAAGGATCAAAATGGCAATTCTTTCCGGAGTCGATCCCCTGTTTCGTCCGTGACTTTCCAGGGGCGCACTGTCCTCGCCTTCATGAGCGATGGTAACAATATCGTCTTGGCTACGGCCCAGGAAGCTGATGAAAGCAGCCTGCTAGCTTCAAAATCCGGATCGAATGCGTTTTACTCCTATTCTTTTTTTACTAAGGAGTCTGCTTATAATATATCCCTGGCCACTGACCAGGCCCGGATATATGCGTATGGAGTAAATCCCTATGCCGCCGATGCTCTTTACAGCTTCAAGCCCAATTCCTCTGTTGGTCAGTATTCGGGCGCAGGCCCCTTCTATTCCAACTCGTATGGATCCGGCAGTTCATCGATTGGGCAGTCGCTGATCCCTCTCTACATGCAGGACGGTGTCCTCATGGCCAGCGGAGTTGGTTCACCCAACAAAATCGAGATCGCCCCAGTTGACGTCCAAGCAACCGAACCCAGCCAACCATCCCTGGCCGGCTACTCAGTCGACGGCAAGATCGACATCAACGGCGACGGCTTCATGGACATGCTGGTCTCGGATCCTTCCGATTCCAGCAAATCCGTCAACAACCAATACGCCCTCTTTGGCGGCGATTTTCTCAACATCGCCTCCCAGGTGGGCACCCCCGGCGATGATGTGATGATCGGCACCCCCCTGGCTGATGTGATCTACACGCTCCAAGGTGCCGATCAGGTGAACAGCAACGGCGGCAAGGATGTGATCTACACCGGCGCTGGCGATGACAGCATCAGTATCAAGGACAATGCCTTCATCCGCATCGACGCTGGTGCAGGATTCGACAGTTTGCAGCTCGAAGGCAACGCCGATCAGCGCTATGACTTTACGGGACCAGACTCCGTTGCATCCCTTTGGGCGCCAGTAGCCAACAGCGGAACATCGAATCAAAGTCCGGCGATGGTGAGAGATGGCAACACCATTTACATGGCTCGGCGCGGTTTGGATTCTTGCCTTTATTGGACGCAAAGCACCGATAGCGGACAGAGCTGGGCCGACTGGCAGCAATTGCCTAGGGGGATAACCAGCAATAACGCACCGTCTCTGGCAGTCGTGGGGGGCGATCTCTATCTGGCCTATGTGGGAGAAGATCAGTCTGTTTATGTCATGCAATTCTATGGTAATAATCAGTGGGATGATCCACAAATTCTCTACCAAGATATTCAATATTACGACACAACGCCCACGAGAGTCAAAATCGGTTCCGGACAGCTGGCTGCCATCGTCGAAACCGTGAATGGCGTCGAGGGATTGGCCATCTATTGCGTAGACGCTACCTCAGGCGATATCTTCCGCCAGTACAACAATGGCGTTGGCTCTGGGTATGTTGATCTATTCACTCCATATTATTGGGAGGTGGCAGATCTTTTTCCTGCCTACGGTCCTCTGGCGCTGACGGAATTCGACGGGTCTACCTACATGGCCCAAATGGACAATCAATGGCTATACACTAGTATATATTCACCGGGGAGCAAAGATCCTGCTATCTCATCGAACTGGAACTATATTACTTCGAAAAATATTGGCAACACCTACGGTATCAGTC